>JASHUK010000128.1 GCA_030040055.1 Nitrososphaerales archaeon
CCTAGCGCACATGTAGATGGCGTAGAAGATTATGGGCGCGACCGCGAAGTTGGCGACGACCGACCAGAAAAGCCCGACTGGCGAGTATTGTATCCCCGTTCCTAGCCCGGGGACGAGGACGTCGAAGCCTATGTTCTGGAAGACGAGCGTGGCCAGGGTGAGGCCGAACCACTCTAGGCTCCTTCGGTAGTGCGGATCTCCCGACCTTTTTGCCGACATCAGGATTGGTATTATGGAGACTCCCACTACCGCATAAGAGAGGAGGGCTATGTCCGAGGTCTCGCCTTGGATGAAGTAGCCGGCGAGGCCGAGGAGTAACAACGGCCAGAGCACCATCCTCAGCTTGGACCAAGAGAGCGGGTCGCGGAGGAGAGGGTCGGACCGTCTTCCGACCCTTATGCTGGAGTCCACCCAGGCGAAGGTGAGCGGTGCGAGAATCACGTAAAGGCCGTCCTGTACGGTGTGCAGAGGCGTGTTGTACAGGCTCGGAGCGAGGAAGAAGGTCAGGTAGAAGAGGAAGTACAGGAGCGTGCCATAGATGGAGAAAGACCCGGCCATCAGTGCCTGTCTGGCGTAGGCTTTCACCCTTAGCGACCGGCGGAGGCCGAAGGACCAGTATGCCGCGTAGGAGCCGACGCCGATGGCCAGCAGCAGGCCGATGAGATAGAAGCCATACATGACCTCGATGACGCTACTTGCCGTAGGGGGTGACCTCCATTCCTCTGTGGCTGAAAGAGAAGTTGTAGTATCCAGGCTGCGGCGGGCTGCCCCGCATCTTTCTTACCCTGAGTAGCGGCAGGACCTTGAGCCCCTCCTCATAGAGCCTGAGCTCCAGTACGCCGTCGAAGAGCTGCTGCATGGCCGCAAGAACCTCAGGCTTGTGCATCCCCTCCTCCAGAGTGGCCAGAAGCACGGCGTCGTACTTCTTCACTTCCTCGAGCAGCTGTGCGAGTAGCTTGTAGATTGTCTCGGGCTGGTTCAGCATGAGCATGGACGAAAGAGAGTCGACGACGACCCGAATCCTCCTGCCTGCGTTCTGTCTGAGCACGTCCTTCACGTTGAAGGAGAAGGCCGCGAGGTCGTTGATGTCGTACTTGATCTGCCCCCCTTGGCTGGTCAGCCAGAAGGGGACCTTCTGCCGCATGTCGATCCCAAAGCCCTTGACGTCCTGGAGCACCTCGCGCACAGAGAGCCGGGTGACGTACAGGCAGAAGTCGCCCTGGGTCAGCCCGGTCTGAGTGAACCAGTACCCGAGGGCCTCCTTTCCGATGCCCGGAGGGCCGACGACCAGAACGGTGGACCTGTCGGGATAGCCGTCGGAGAGCAAACCGTCGAGCGCCGGGATCCCACTGGACGCCAAGCGCGTCCGCTAAAGTATCACGGCGAGTTAAGCATTGGAGGGTTCGCCAAGTCTCAGGGTCAGCTTGTCGGGCCTCTCAAGCGGGGGTGGGGACGACTTCCTGCTCGACGCGTCCCACCGGCGAGAGGGACATCACCGCTTGGTAGAGATAGTATGTGCCGACAGTGGCGCAGAAGATGGAGATTGTGCCCCCCAGGTCCTGCACCGTCAGGCTGAACGGGGCGAACGGGATCCAGACGGTGAGGAAGAGGACGAAGCTCGCGACGACGCGGCCCAGCATGCTGGCAAACCTCCTCAGGGACCTGTCAGGGGACCTTCGGGCGCCGACAATCAGGGCGGCCGCCCCCCACGAGAAGACCACGGCGAGCACCGCGAAGACTTGGAAGACCCCCAAGGCGCCGAGCACCGTGGAAGTGTATGACGTCGTTCCGAAGAAGTACACGTCCAAGACGGCTACGGCAAGACTTGCAGCGAGCAGAACAGGGAAGGCCTTCCTGCGGCGTTCCCAGCCCAGAGTGCTTCTGTGGAAGAAGTCTGTATCTCTGGCGACCTTGACGCTGCTGTCGATGAAAACCAGGAGGACTATCGCTATCAGAGGGAAAGCGAGAGGAGACAGAGGGTTACTCGGGGGCAGGAAGTCTGCGGCGAGGGTGAAGAGAACCAAGGCGAGCGCGGTGGCGCCTGTCCAATATGCACGGTTCCTGTAGACTCCTCTGATCAGGACCCTTCCAAGCTCAAACGCCCTGTAGGCCGCGACCAGCAGAATCCCTATTCCAAGGAGGGCCGCCGCGTAACCGGCGTCGACGATGATGTCACTTAACATGAGGGGCGACCTCCATTCCCGTGCTAGAGACTGTGAACCTGAAGTAACCGTGGAGCGGGGGCAGTCCAAGCATCTTCTTCACCCGGAAGAGCGGGGTAATCGCCAGTCCCTCTTCGTACAGCCTCATCTCTATCACCCCGTCGAAGAGCTGCTCCATTGTGGTCAGGGTGTTGGGAGGGTGCATGCCATCTTCTGCCAGAGCGAACACCACACAGTCCTGCTGCTTCAGATCCGCCAGCAGCTGGGACCAGTAGGAGTACATCGCCTCGACAGGGTTGAGCACAAGGAGGGGCGATAGGACATCAGAAGCGATCCTTACCCGCCTGTCCTTGTTCCTATGCGCAGCTTCCTTGATGTTGAAGCTGATCGAAGTGGCGTCCCTCAGGTCGCACTTGACTTGTGAGCCGGAGCTCGAAATCCAGTCCGGAACCCTGTCTGTGCTGATGCCGACGCCCTTCATGTCTCTGAGAACATCTGACACGGGGCGGTGGGTCGCGTACAGGCAGTAGTCCCCTTGGACCAGTCCTGAACGGACGAACCAGTACCCCAGAACCTCCTTCCCTATGCCTGGCGGTCCGACGACTAGAATGGACGACCTGTCAGGATAGCCGTCCTCGCCAAGCAGGTGATCCAGGGATGGGACCCCGGTGGAGACCAAACGCCGCTGCCGGAGCGACTACAGAGTTAAGCCTATTTCCAGTCCTATCGGACGCGCAACCAAGCATTGGAGGACGCGATGTTTGCAAGACTTCACCCATTTGGGCCATCCAGTTGGACGATTTGCCCGGCCGGGATTGGGACATGGAATTCCGGGACTGAACTGACGAAACGAGTTGGAGTATGACCTGTTGTCCGATGGGCCAGCTAGCCGTAACGTTCACGCAATCTACTCATTGAACGGCTCAAGCCCGCACCGCCAGAAGGATGGAAGTGGACGAGCGTATGCGCCGGCACCATCTATCTCCTACTGGAATTGGGCCCGCAGATGCGGGCTTAGGCGCTGCCATGACCACTATGCGCTGGCTGAGACTAGGCGTGATTAGTCATTCCGTTGGCCGCCAGTGCACCGCCGACAGATTAGTCTCAGAGTAGCTCGAGCATCTCGTTCGGCGTTACGATTCTGATGCCTCTGTACTGGCCAAGATCTAACAGGTGCTTGTCACCGGAGACAACATGCGAGGCCTTGCCTTCGGCAGCAGTCCCCAAGACAATGTCATCCGCAGGATCCTGGGCGATGACTGATACTGAACTTCTAAGCCTAACCACGACGGCCCTTCTTGCCAAGATGGCGAGGAACTGGTGGCGCTGCCGCTCATCAGTCTCGCCGAATTTCGCCCTCGAAAGGACATCGGCCAACTCTGCTAGCATCTGTGGTGAGGAAATCAGTTGGTGACCTTGGAGCACTTTGCGGAGGAGGCGCCTAGGCTTTCCGTGTCCTACGAAGGCAGAAATCAAGACGTTCGTGTCGAGGAGAATGCGCAGGGTCTCATGCGCCTTTCGCTGAGCGCCTTTCCATCCTATATGCCTGAATCTCTCCCAGGATTTCACTCTCCGTGGGCCTCCTCTTGCTCTTGTAGCGGTCATCGATCTCCCGGAAGAGGTCCTTCAATCCGCCGTCGGCCGCGGGAACGTCAATCTTTACAGCCACAAGCTTCCCCTCGCTGCTAAAAATTGCAAGTTTCGTCTTTGGCTTGATTCCTAGTGCCTTTCGTAATTGCTGGGGAATAACTACCTGCCCTTTGGTCCCTACAGTGGCCAATTCAGGTTCTTCCATAGAGTATGAATTCCATACTGACTATTAAATTGCTTGGACTGCCCCGGCCGGGATTCGAACCCGGGTCGCCGACTCGAAAGGCCGGCATACTTTCGGCGTCTCCCAAAGGGATTGACCGGACTGTACGCCTCGCGCACTATACTACCGGGGCTGTCCCGCCCCCGACCGAGACGTCTTAACAGCTTTCCGGCGGGGCCGGCGCTATCCGAGCCGGAATGAAGACCACTCCCCCAGGTCAGCCAAGACCTCATGCAGGTCGCTCTTTGAGAGCCTCCGGAACGGCTTCGGCGATATGGCTCCGCTTCTTGGCAGGTAGGAGTTCCTTTCCTTCCGCCGACCGATCACTCTAAGCGACTCCGCGGCGTCCTCGCAAACAATCGTTGACCGGTAGTACTGCCTCCGTCCGACTCGAGTGGTCGAACATCTGTCAGTCGGGAAGTCGGTCAGGACTTCGCATTCGCCCCCATAGGACCTGAGGAGCCGCACGCCGACGGAGTGTTCGTCAGGAGTGAGCCCGCACTCGTCCTCGGACCTCAGCAAGTCCCAGGCAGCGAAGGACTCGACCCGTGTGTCGAATCTTATGACCGGGTCGCTTTGTGACCCCATCTTGAGGTACATTCCCAACGCCTCTTCTAGGCTAACATGTTCCGGAGTAACCTCGAGGAGCGAGGGTATGAGCGGCGCGATCACGTCCGTCGGGTCGGAGGCGGACCAGGCGAGCCCCCTCGCGTCCAAGTGAACAGCCGAATCTCCTCCAGCGAACGTCAGGGAACCAGGCTTGCCGACGGATGCCTTCAGCCCGCTCTTGGTGAGGCGTTCCTCGGCCAGGTTCATCTGCTCCTTGTTTAGCTTGGGCAGCAGAAGCACCTTCCTCCCCTTGAGCTCCAAGACGTGCAGCCTGAAGGGAAGCACGCCCTTTCATCCCGGCAACGTTATAATAGCGTCGCGAGCGCCTGCGTTTCAAGGGTTCTGAGGTGGACGAGAAGTCTCTTTCACTCCAGTCGATAGAGGGAAGGATGAGGCCCTACATCGAGCGCGTAGACAGAGCCCTCGCCACCGAGCTAGACTCGTACGCCCACTCCAGGTTCCGGGACCCCCTCGTCTTCGCGGTCGAAGGGGGGAAAAGGGTGCGGCCCGTAATGCTGATGCTGTCTGCAGAGGCCCTCGGAAAGACAGATGACGGGGTCCTAGGCGCGGCCGTGGCGGTCGAACTCCTCCACACGGAGTCAATAATCCACGACGACATCATCGACGAGGAGGTCACCCGCCGCAGCAAGATGACGTTCCACGTCAAGTATGGATACGGCGCGTCGCTGTTGACCGCAGACTTCGTCTTCGCCATGATCCTCGCCATTGCGGCCAGATATGACGACAGGAGGATAGCCGAGGAGATCAGCGGCGCGGCCCTGAGCATGTCAGAAGGAGAATACTCCGAGCTGACGATCGACCCGAACGTGTACAACATCACCTGGGACGAATACCTGAAGATAGTGGGCGACAAGACCGCTTCGCTCTTCGAGACGTCGCTAAGGCTCGGGGCGCTCGTCGGAGACGGAAGGGAGAAGGAGGTGAAGGCCCTAGCAGGATACGGGCGCGCCGTCGGGATGGCCTACCAGCTGAAGGACGACCTGCTCGACTGGAGGTCCCAGGACAAGATATCCGCGGGGCTGCTTAAGCGCTACAGCGAGAGCGAGGTGGTCGGGAGGATTACGGCGATGGCGCAGAACTACACCGAGGAGGCCAAGCGCCACCTGCTGACCCTGAAGAGGACCCCTGCGACCGCTCTGCTGTCAGACCTGGCAGACTTCACAATCCAGCGAAGCCACTGAGGACTGAGGGCCGGGACGGTCCTACGGCTGCCCGAGTATGAGGATGGCGATGGCGAACCCGTAGATCGCAATCGCTTCCGCAAGAACGACGAATATCAGCGCTGTCGTCCTGACCTCCGCCTTCTCCGTCACCGCGGCTATGGCCGACGCCCCCGACTGTCCGACGCCGTAGCCGGCTCCGAACGCCGCAAGCCCGAAGGCGATGCCCGCCGCCAGATACTTCTCCCCCTCGTCGATCACCGTCGTCGAGGTCTGCGCGTGCACTGCGGGCAGGATGGACATAAGCGTCATGAACCCGACGAGCCCAAGCAGCATCAGGGGAATCTGGCGCATGAGGGTTGCTGCGAGGCCACCTTCGAATATCGCTTATAAACGTTGCAAATTATTTGCGACGTGAAGCGTCCACTAGAGCCTCAACTTGGCCGCGACCGAGAGCGGGTCCATCCCCGCCTGAATCCCGATCGCAATTGCCGAGAGGTTCCCGACCTCGAACTCCAGCAGCTTGACGAGGGCGAGGGCGGTCCCCGGGCTGAGCCCCTGCCAGACGAAGGCGCCCTCCGCCGTCCTGCTCATCTCGTCGAGGAAGAAGTCGTCGAGCGCGTCGATCGCCTGCTCGTCTCCCGGTCCTCCCTGCGGAGCCGGGTAGGTCGGGGTGATCAGCTTGATCCCCTCTTGCACGGACTCGGCCCCCGCTATGCGCGACAGCACCGCCGCGGTCACCCTCTGTGTCGGGGAGACCGTCACGGCCCGGACGTCCGCGTCGGGGAGCCCCCAGAGCTTCGCCCTGAGGACGCTGAGCGCGTTGTACGCGTCGATGTCGAGAGCCACCATGTCAGCGACCCCCGCAACATCGGTCGCCTTGGGGGAGGCGTAGGCCATATAGTTCTTCGAATACTCCTTCGATATCGCCGAAAGGACCGCGCGGTCTATGAAGAGGTCGAAGAAACGCACCTCCTTCTTCGCCTGGAACGAGCCGAGCGCCTTCTCCGCGTCGTCGTGGAACTCCGACCCTGACAGTGCGGCCACGGCCTCCGTCACGTCCCGGGCGTTGAGAACCTTCACCAAGAGGTCCCTTCGTCCGACCAGCTCCTCCGCCTTCATGTCCACGAACTCGACCGTCTCTTCGTAAGACTTCCCCAGCGCCTTCGCCTTCAGGGCGACCTTGAGGTTCCACGCGACGTGCCTCAGATAGTAGAGCTCCAGGATGGCATAGCGCCCGGAGCTGGTCATCAGCGAGTGGTGCACCTCGGCCAACCTCTCCCTCAGGGCGAGCTCGATCCGCCGGGCCTCGTATGGCGGGGCGAGACCCGAAAGGACCTCGGAATACGCCGTGCTCCTCAGCCTGTTGACGAACTCGTCCAAGGAAGACGACTCCACCAGCTTCTGGACCGTCCCCTTGTCTATCGTCGAGCCGCGGAGGGCGAACGCCTTTGTCCCGAGATATGTCTTGCTTGAAATGATGCGCCACTCTCCCCGAGATGTGCGAAAGGGACCTACCTTGCCGATATAATCGTTGCCAGGACCGCGCCGTCAGGGCCGTCTCGACAGAAGGCGGGTGGGCGCCGCGCGAGGCACGTCTTCTCTTGATTGAGGAATTAGACTTAATAACGGAACTGGGTCGCGGCTGAAATCGCAAGCGTGTAGTCATTGGTGCTGGCACGGCTAACGAAGGTCACGGTCATCTCCCCCCGCGCCGAGTACCAGGAAGTCGCTAGGACGCTTGCTGAATTCGAGGACTTCCACCCCGCGGCCCAGGGGGCCCCGAAGTTCGACCCCGCCGTGCAGGAACTGGACGTCAGGGCCGTCAAGCTCTTCGCCCAGGCCGACCAGACCGTGAAGGACCTCGGGATCCAGCTGATGCCCGGGGCCATCGACATCATATTCAAGGGGGTCAAGGTCCCACGCGACGAGTTCGAGGCGGCGGACTGGCGCGAGCTGCTCGCGGACGCGGAGGCGAAGCTGGCTCCCGTGGCAGACGAGGTCAAGACCGAGCGGGCCGCCCTCCAGAAAGCGGCGAAGGACGAGCAGGACGCCCTGACCCTCAAGGACGCCTTGAAGGCGGTGTCCGGGCTCTCCATCGACGTCGGGAAGGTCTCCCGCCTGGAGAGGCTCAAGACCGTGGTCGCGGTCGTAAGAACGGACGGAGTGGACGAGCTGCGGCGGTCCGTCCCAGACTCGATCTTCGTCGCGCAGAAACTGAACGAGGCCGACTCACTGGTCCTTGTCTCCGTCATGGAGGCGGACGACGAGAGGCTAGAGAAGACGCTAAAGGCCCTCGAGGTCAGGCCGCTCCAGATTCCTGCCGGGCTGCCCCAGAACCCTGCCGACGCGTACAAGAGGCTTACAGAAGAGGCCGAGCGGGCGAGGGTCGAGAAGGAAGCCGTCGAGAAGCGGCTGGACGGCCTCAAACAAAGGTCGGAGAGGACGATCCTCGCGACCAGGGAGCTCACCGCCGTCGCGAGGGACCTCCTTGACGAGGCCCGGGCGTCGGGGGAAATGAACAGGTTCGCGACCATCTCCGGGTACATCCCGGCGAAGCAGGAGGAGAGGTTCAAGGCGTTGTTCGGAAGGTGGATGGTCTACTCCGAGGAGGTCGAAAGCGGGGAAGGACACGGGGAAGAGGTTCCCACCCTGCTCGCCAACCCGGTGGGGGTCAGGACCTTCCAGCTGATAACGGGTGAGCAGGGAACCCCCGGCAGGGAAGAGGTGGACCCGACCCCGCTGGTCTCCTTCGTGTTCCCGATATTCTTCGGGTTCATGTTCGGGGACGTGGGGCACGGGATAATCCTGACGCTGGTCGCG
>JASHUK010000129.1 GCA_030040055.1 Nitrososphaerales archaeon
CAGCGTCACGAGGTCCGTCCCCTAACGCCTCCCAGCCTCGTCCCTGAACTCCCTGGCCGAGTGCTCCCTGACCATCCGCGACATCGCGGATGGTGTGAACTCCCCTCCCGAGACAGCCCTTGCCATGTACGCCGCCCTGGACGCGAGGCTACGCTGGACCCGGCCCTGGTCCCACCCGAAGCTCCCCGCGATCTCCCTGAGCCTGAAGCTCCTGTCGACCACCTCGGCGGGGGTGGCGGGACGGAAGGAGTCGCTCTGCCTGTCGTGCCTGAAGACGTTGACGATCTCGTGCCCGCCCGTCCCTACGGGGCGGACCTCGTCCACGCTGACGACCCTCCTGGCGATCCTCCCGTCGTCGAGGACGGTACGCTTCATCGTAGCGATCGCCGTTATGTCTCTTACGTGCCCCTCGGCGAACCTCATGGGGGGCGTGGTGAGTCGCTGGACGCACATCTCCGCGCTCTCGGCGTGTATCGTCGTCATCGTGGAGAACCCGAGCGTGATCGCCGCCGCCAGCGTCTCCGACTCCTCCCCCCGCATCTCCCCGAGGCTGAGGATGGTCGGGGAGAAGCGCAGGGCGAGCTTGAGGAGGTCCGACAGCCCGTACTCGTACCTTCCCGCGGACGGCGAGAGGCCCGCCCTGTAGGACCGCGTCCTCAGCCTCTCCCAGTGCAGGTGGTCGGGGAGGTTGATCTCGAGCACGTCTTCTGCGGTCACTATCTTCGACCTCTGGTCCGCCAGCGCCAGTATCGCGTTCATCAGGGTGGTCTTCCCCGAGTTCGTCTCCCCGGCGACCAGCACGTTCGTGGTCCTCTCGAGCAGCAGCCAGAAGTAGGCCGCCATCAGGACTGACAGCGTCTTGTGGAACGGGACCTCCTCGTAGGCTGGAGGAGAGGGCCACTCCTCCCTCCCCCATCCCGAAGGGCCGCGGGGAGGCTCCGGCGCGGAGAGGTGCGCCAGCGTCAGCGGCGCGGCCCTCTGCTTCCTGATCGCGAACGTCGAACCGGGCCTGGAGATCTCGTCCCCGAGGGTGGCGGTTATCCTGGCGTCGGAGTGACGCTGCAGCGTGACCTCGAGCGAAGGCTGCGCCAGAGACACGGTAGTGGCGCCGAGCTGTGCGAGCCTCCTGACGAAGGACTGCAGCCTCTGCTCGCTTTCGAAGGCGACGTTTGTCTCCATGAAGAGGAACTCGGTGTAGTCCCTGTGCAGAAGCCGGACCGGCTTGTCGAACCTGGTCAGGGATATCTCCTCGAGCCGGTCGTCCTTCATCAGCGGGTCTATCTCCCAGAAGCCCTCGAACTCGCGGGCCAGGTAGTACATGACCTTCCTCTCGGCAGGGGCGACCACGTCCTCGATTCCGGCGGACTCCGCGGCGGCCCGCAGGTGCCTCCTCACCACTTCTCCGGTGGAACCTTTAGCCTCGGGGGGAACCACGTCCAGCAGGGAGCGCTTCAGGACCGAGAGCGCAGACCCTTCCTCCCGAGTGAGCTCCGGCTCCCTGACCACGTACTTCCCGAGGGATCCCTACCTGACGATGAATACCTCCGCAGACGAGTCGTAGTCGGCTCCGGCTGGGACCCGGTACGACTCCAGGACCTCCTCTACTTCCGTCCTCTCGGAGACGTCCTCGCTGAGCGCCCCGTCTTCCGAGGGGCTTGCGGCAGCCCGGGGGAGCTGGGCCATCGCCGACAAGCGGAGCGGACGATATAACCGGCCCTCGTGCCGACTTGGTTCACCTCTCAGAGGGTGAGAGGTGAATTGAGGCACTTTCAGTCATGCCTCGTGGATTCGCATAGAATTATTTCACAATCACTTAATAGACGCTCCCGCCTCATTGGACGACATGAGTGGAACGAGCGTACAAGGGCAGGCACAGAAGCCAGCACCGGTCTGCGGCTACTGCGGTCGGACCCTGAATGCCGGGTTCCATTACGTATGCCACGTCTGCGGGGCCACCTACTGCTACTCCCACAGCCCCGCGAAGTGCGACCACAGGCAGGCCAAACTGGCCCCGCTGGCGTCCAGGTCTGGCCGATAGGACCCCTGCAAGGGGAATCCGCCGCCCTGGCGGCGCTGCCAGCCCCTCGCATCGAGGATGCCGAGCTTAGATAGGGGGAGGGGCCCACCCCGCCGTTGAACCGCGAGGTCAGGTCGTCTGGCGCCCCTACCCCGGCGGGCCCCTACTCGCAGGGGGTCGACGCGGGGGCGGTCTACTGCTCGGGGCAGCTCGGCATGGACCCTGCCACGGGGACCCTGGAAGAAGGCATCACCGCCCAGACTAACAGGGCCCTGTCCAACCTTTCCGAGGTACTGGTCGCCGCGGGGCTGACGATGAGGGAGGTGGTCAGGACCACGGTCTTCCTGGCGGACATGGCCGACTACCCGAAGATGAACGAGGAGTATGCGAAGCACTTCTCCATGCCGTATCCGGCGAGGACCACAGTGCAGGCCGCGGCTCTCCCCAGGGGGGCGAGGGTGGAGATCGACGCGGTCGCCGTCCGCCCAGCCCGCTAGCCCTTCTTCATCCGCGAGTACGCCACTATGCTGACCATCCCGGCCACCCTGAACGCGACTTCCTTGAAGACGGCGGCCTGCGGGGAGTCCGGCTTCGCGGCGACTATCGGCACCCCCTTGTCCGACTGCTCCCTGACCTCGGGGTCGAGGGGTATCTCGCCCAGGAAGTCCGAGTCCAGCTCCTTCGCGATGCGCCTCCCCCCTCCCGACGAGAAGATCTGGGTCTTCTCGCCGCAGTGCGGGCAGACGAAGTAGCTCATGTTCTCGACTATCCCCAGCACCGGGACGTTCAGCCTCCGGAACATCGCGTGCGCCTTCGCCGCTATGCTGAGGGCCGCATCCTGCGGGGTGGTCACCACCACCACGCCGGCCAGCGGAACGGTCTGGGCCAGGGTGAGCGCGGCGTCCCCGGTCCCCGGCGGGAGGTCGGCTATCAGGTAATCGAGGTCCCCCCATTCGACCTGGGTGATCAGCTGCCGCACCGCTCCCGCGACCAGCGGCCCCCTCCAGATCAGCGCCGTCTCGTCCCGGTAGAAGAACGCCATCGACGCCACCTTCACTCCGAAGGACACGGGCGGGAATATCCGGGTCCCCTCCACCCTGCCGCCCTCCGCCGCCCCCATCATCAGGGGGACGTTGGGGCCGTAAACGTCGGCGTCGAGTATCCCCACCTTGGCCCCCGA
>JASHUK010000130.1 GCA_030040055.1 Nitrososphaerales archaeon
AGAACCCGAAGGCCGTGACGATACTGGTAAGGGGCGGGACTCAGCGCATAGTCGACGAGGCGGACAGGGCGCTGCACGACGCCCTGATGGTGACGAAGGACGTCATCGAGCTACCGGCCGTGGTCGCGGGTGGAGGCGCCCCGGAGGAGGAGGTGTCCGTGCAGCTGAGGACGTGGGCCCAGAAGCTCTCCGGACGCGAGCAGCTCGCGGCGCTGAAGTTCGCGGACGCGATGGAGTCAATTCCGCTGACGCTCGCGGAGAACGCCGGGATGGATCCGATCGACACCCAGGTGGACCTGCGGTCCAAGCACGGAAAGGACGGCAAGTGGTTCGGGGTGGACGCTCTGAACGGGAAGGTCACCGACATGTACAGCAGGTCGGTGGTCGAGCCCCTGGCCGTCAAGCTGCAGATCCTCAGGGCAGCGACAGAAGCGGCCTCGATGATCATAAGGATCGACGACGTGATAGCCGCCAGCAAGATGAAGGCCCCGCCGATGCCCCCAGGAGGGGGAGGCGGCATGCCCCCGATGGGCTAGAAGCCGCCGACACCCGGGACAGACCAGGACCGCGGTCCGCGTCGGACCACATTCGCGAGCACCCCTGCGGCGCCGACTTTCGGATGAAACCCGGCACTTCTCTTTGGCAGGGCGGCGCGCGTCGCTACGGCTCTTCCTTGTGCTCTTCGGTCTCGGGCTTTCCCCAGCGGCCCACTCTCGGCAGCGGCTTGCTCCTGAACAGGGACATGCCCTGCTCGTAGCGCTGCAGCTCGACCTCCAAGAACCTGATGTCCGACGCGATGGAGTTCAGCTCCTTCGCCTTTCCCTTCTTCCCGGACAGTTCGGCAGCCTTTGCCTTCTTCTCGGCGATCATCGTGGCCAGGAGCTGCTCGTACTCTGTCGTCAATTGAGACGGAACGCGTCCCGCTCCTCGAAACTATAAAGGCGTTGCCGGGCACCGCCGGGCATGAGGCCGCAACTCCTGGCGGCGGGGGTGGCAGTCTGTGCCATGGGAGGGTTCTTCTTCCTCCTAAACCCCCTCTTCGCCCTCCCCTCGGCCCCCCTGACGTTGTCACCCTCGGCCGGTCCGGCTGGGACGTTCGTGAACGCCACCGGGTCTGGGCTCCCTGCAGGCTCGCGGGTCTTCTTCTACTGGTACGGAGAGACGCCGGGCAACGGGACGTACTACCTGGTCGCGAGCGCGGTCCCTGCGAGCGACGGTTCGCTGTCGCCAGTTGTGGTCATCACTGTTCCTCAATCCTACCTCGGAGTGCACAACGTGACCGTCAGCAGCATCGGGCTCGGGCCGACCACCGGCGCGATCCCCGTGGGAGACGTCGTGGCGGGAGCACAGTTCAACGTGACCGCGTCGGGGACGCCTCCGTCCGGCGAGGAGGCGTCGAGCGCTTCCGGGCTGTCTCCATTGGATGCGTGGGGGTTCATCTCTGTCGCGGCAGGGGTCCTCCTGATCGTCATCGGCATATTCGCAAAGGAGAGGTCGGGCCCGATCGAACCCCCGCCGGGGGAGAAGTTCTGCGTCTTCTGCTCCAACACGATGCCCGTCGGCGCCTCGAAGTGCCCCTACTGCAACGGGCTGCAGCCCAGGGAGGCGGCTCCGCCTGCCGGCTGAGCCGAACGGCGGGACCGTGAGGGACAGGGTGAGCTTCCGCGGCCACCCGATGGTGAGGTCCCTCCACCCCACGACGATCGAGGTGACGACCGAGGAGAGCCTGACGGAGCGGGGGGACTGCATAATCGGCGTCGGCGCCGACAAGGGGTGTCAGGGTCTAGACCCATGGCTGAAGGACGCCATAAGAAGAGAGGGCGCCAAGGTCACGATGAGGGTCATGGTCGGAGCGGAGACGTTCGAGGTCACCGCGCACGGGAGCAGCCAGCTGGAGCTCTCCCACCCGCACGACATCGTCCTGAGGAGGAGCTCCTTCGTCAGCGACAGGACCGTCGCCCTCGGGGCCAGCGCCGCCGCCAGAGACCTCCCCAGGAGCATGGTCCGCCTCCTGCGCGACCCACGCACGCGGGGGACCATAGAGCTGGAGGTGTCGTAGACGACGAGGTATGCGGCTGTAGGGTATACGATGCAGGGGCTGGTGAAGTACCACGGCCTCAGGGACTGGGCGCTCAGGCTGCCGTACCACGACAGCATCTCCGTCAACACCACCTGCATGATGACGGAGGCGTCCCTGGACACCGAGGGAAGCGGAGGGATCTTCACGGAGGGGAGGGCGAACGAGTCGGCCAACGGGAGGATGGGCCCGGTCCTCTCCCGCATCAGCCCCGGCTCGAAGGCGGACGCGTTCAGGATCGACAGCAGGAACGTCCCGAGCGCCCGCGCGAAAGGCATCGGATATTCGTCCTCCGCCGGGGCGGCGCTGACGCTGCTCTGCCACGCCGCCCTCAGGGGGGGAGACCCGGACATGCGCGACCTTTCGAGGACAGCGAGGCTCTTCGCGGCCTCAGCGGCGAGGTCGCTGGTAGGGGGGTTCTCGAGACTGTACGCGAGCGACGACGAAGGGTCTTACGCCGAGAGGTTCGCCGGCCCCAAGGAGATGGACCTCAGGATGGTCGTCGTCCCCCTCAGCTCCGCCGTAAGGACGGAGGACGCCCACCGAGAGGTGATGTCGTCCCCGTTCTTTGAGGCGAGGGTCAGGTCGGCCCAGAAGAGGTGCGACGAGATGGAGGAGGCGATCATGAGGAACGACCTGGCCCGGCTGGGCGCCCTGGCGGAGCGGGATACCCTGGAGCTCCACGCGCTGACGATGACCGGCGACTCGAGGCTCATCATCATGACCGGGGACTCGCTCAGGGTCATAGGCAAGGTCAGGGAGCTCAGGAGCGAAGGGGTCGAAGCGTACTTCTCGATGCAGACAGGGCCGTCGGTCTTCGTGAACACGTCAGGGAGGCACCAAGACAAGGTCCTTCGCGCCATCAGGAGGCTGGGTTACAGGTCGTTCGCATCCGGGGTCGGGGGGCCGGCCCGCATCGTACGAGCACCCAAGGCCGCAAGGCCCCGCCGATAGGAGGGGCGAAGGCTGGAGAAGGGGAAGACGCTTCAGGAATACCTTGGCGACCTTGAAGCGGGAAAGGCCGACAAGCCAGACCAGGTAAAAGACGGTATCGAGGCTTACGTGTCCCTGTGGAGGACGGCGATAGAGAACGGGACTGTGAAGGGGACCGACGAGTTGGAAGTCGCTCTGAGCAAGGTGGAGCAGAAGGGAGGGCTCTACAAGGCCGCGGAAGGGTAGAAGGTCATCTCATTACCTCCCCCCCGTCCAATATGAGGGCCTGGCCGGTCATGAAGCTGG
>JASHUK010000131.1 GCA_030040055.1 Nitrososphaerales archaeon
ACCGTCACCCGCTCCCCCTTGTCGGGACGGGCGTATTCCTCCTCCCTCTTCATCACCCTGGAGCTGCGCGTGACAAGGGTGTCGCCGCGGCGGAGGAGTCTCCTGAGGGCCCAAAGGTCGTCGGAGGACTCGGGGACGACCGAACAGACTCCGTGCTTCTGGTCGAGCTGCGTAACGATCAAGTGGAGAGCTACTCGAGCTCTAGGTCCCTGAAGGTGCCGATCCGGACATCGTCAGGTACTTCTGACAGCTCCCCGGTGCGGTGCCCGATTATTCCCTTGACCCCCACTTTGGTCGCGCTCTCGACCAGCCTTTGGGTCACTATGCCGTCGAAGATCAGGAAGTAAGCGCCGCTCGCGCCTTCCATCCGCTGGACCAGCTCGCTGATTGGGAATCTTCCGACCTCCTGCAGCCCTTGGTCAAGGAGGACCGCCTCTAACGTCCCGTTCAGGGACGGGTAGAGCTCCCTCGTCTTGACAACGACGGGCTCGTCCTCCTCCTGGGGGCCTTCTTGGGTCCTTTCTTGCTGCCTGTCAGCGGCCCTCTCCCTCCGCTGAGCGGATGGCTCCGCCCTATCGGCCTTCAGCATGTTGATGACATCGATCGGGGTCAGGTCTTCAACCTCCTTGCCCGTGGGGGCCCTTATCACCTTCTCTACCCGCACGACCTGCGCCAGCTCCTTCTCGATCAGGTCCCCTCCCCTGTCACCGTCGAGGACTGCGATCAGCCTCTTCTTCTTCCCCAGCTCGATTATCGAGTCGGGGACGCTCGTCCCCTCGAGGGCTACCACGTTCTCTATCCCTGCCCTCAGGAAGAGCACCACGTCGGCCCTCCCTTCGACCAGGTAGACCAGCTCCGACGAGTAGACCCCGGGCCCAGCGGGGAGGTTCTCCATGCCGTAGTTGATGACCTTCGCCCTCTTGGTGGAGTCCGTGACGTCCTTCAGGACGTTCTCCCCCTCGCTGGAGCTCTTCGAGCTCCACTCTCTGACGATAAGTTTGGCGCGGTCCACGATCTGCTTGCGCTTGTTCGCCCTCACGTCTTCGATCGAACTCAGCATCACGCGGGCGCTGCAGGGGCCGACCTTGTCCACGCTCTCGACGGCGGCGGCGATCAGGGCGGCCGTCCCTATGTCAGTCGACATCGGGATGATGACTTCTCCCTTGGTCCTGTCGTTCTTAGACTCGAGGTTGATCTCTATGCGTCCGACCTTCCAGGTCTTCTGGAGCTCGTTGAGGTTCATCTCCGGGCCGAAGAGGCCTTCGGTCTGGCCGAAGATAGCCCCTATTACGTCGGCTCGTTCGACTACTCCGTCTACTTCAAACCTCAGCCTTACTAGGTACTTTACTATACCTGAATCTGGCAATTTGAGTCACTCCTTTTGTCAACTCTTTCATTATCGAATTAAGCAGTTGCCTAACAATGCTCGCCGAAAATTGCGATAATATAAAGTCTCGTTTTTGGGCCTTTTCCAGCTAGGGCCCGTCCCTCTCGGCGAACCTCGACAGGTTCTCGATGTGGAGGAAGATGCCCTTCACGGCAGCCTGCAGCCTCCTTCTCTCGGAGAGAGACGTCCTGAACCCTTCGTGCGAGAGCCTCCTTGCGAAGCGCGCCGCCAGGGTCCTTCCCTCCCTGTCGAAGTCGGTCAGGATGATCGCCCCCGTTGCCTTCCCCAGAGCCTCGGTCTTGAGCCTGGACAGCGAGGAGCTCGTCGCGATCGTCCCGCTGTACCCGAGGGCCCTCAGGGCCTCCTCGTCCCGCTTTCCCTCCACGAGGACCGCCCAGCCCTCGTCGGACCGCTGGTTCAGGTCGCGGACGAAGTCGGACATGAAAGCCTCTAGGTCCTGCATCATCCTCTCCCTCTTGTCGATCGTCGCTGGCCACCATGTGA
The DNA here is from genome assembly GCA_030040055.1 of Nitrososphaerales archaeon. Lineage (GTDB taxonomy): Archaea > Thermoproteota > Nitrososphaeria > Nitrososphaerales > Gagatemarchaeaceae > UBA183. The sequence continues at coordinate 1,892 of JASHUK010000131.1, forward strand.
TTGTTGCCCGTCTCTGACAGGCGTGGATCATGCCCTGCCGTGTGGCGGGACTTCACCTGCCCTCTTCAACGGGCAAACGGCCCTCGTCTGTCGCGCGACTGGGTAAACCACCTGCTCATCAAAGCGTTGCCGCCTTCGCAGCTGGCCGTTTGGCGCGCTGTAGAACGAAAGCCGTCTGGCTCCCCGACGGCCGGGCTCTATTTTAGCTGTTTGTAGATCGAAGAGAGGTCGAGCTCGAACGCGGCGACCGGCACCCCGAGGCCGAATGCGGCAAGAGCCTCTGCCTTCACCTCTCCTAGGTACCCTGCCTTCTGCCCCCCTACCCCGACGGAGGCGGACCGCCCCGGTGCTAGCGCCCAGTGGGGGGCTTCCTCGGCGGAGACCTCCTTCCCCACCAGGGTCCTGCAGAGCGCGTCGAGGAACATCCTCGCCTCAGAATAGCCCGCCTGCGAGTGGGCGACCAGGCACCCGAGGTTCCAACTCTCCTCGACCCCCGCTGCTCCGCGCCTGTAGACCCTGCCCACCTCGTAGACCCTCTGGGGATAGTCGTTGTGGGCGTTGGACGTCAGCGCGGACAGTAGCGAGGGGATCAGCGAGTCCCTAAGCACGGAGTGCTCGGCGCTCTTCGGGTTCTGGACGGATATCCTGTTCCGTGAGGGGCGGCTGAACGACGAGTACAGCGACTTCTCGTCGGTCAGCTCGTAGGTCATCATCTCTATCATCCCTTCGCCGGCCATTACCGTGGAAGCGTCGTCCAGGAAGCCCTGGAACTCGTTGAATGCCCCAGGGCTCTCGCTCGGTGGGTATACCGGGGTGAACCGCTGGAATCCGTACCCTAGGGCTACCTCCTCCGCGAGGTCCACCGGGTGGAGGATGTCGATCCTGTGCCTTGGGACCAGGGCGCTCCCCCCCTCGACCCCCAGCCTGCTCCTCCGGAGTGAGTCGCTCACTTCTCGCTCCGACAGCCCGACGCCGAGCACCTGTCTGATCAGGGCGAGGTCTATCGGGACCTTGAGCGGGGTCAGGTCCGGGGTGGTCCGTCCCTTCGCCCCTACTATCTCCACAGAGCCGATCTTCCCTCCCGCCATGGCGAGGGTCGTCGACATGATTGCCAACACTTCGTCGACCGCCCTCTCCTCGGGGCCGGTTACTTCGACCAGGACTGCCCGCGTCTTGGAAGAGATTGCCGTCGCCGCGCCGTTGATTATGGGCGGGACGGAGAGGACCGTTCCCGCGGAGTCGGTGACCAGGGGGACCCCCCGTCCGCCGGCGCCCTGGAAGTAGGCCCGCCCCTCCTTGGAGCCCAGTATCTCCTTGAGGCTCGCCTCCCGCGCGCCTCCCAGCGGGGTGAACCTGAGCGAGCCTGCAGCCGTCCCGTACCGCAGGTCGGGGACGACGGCGCGGAGGTCGTGCAGGCCGATCGCCGCAAGCCTCCTACGCCTGCCGAGGCCGTTGTGGAGGTCCTCCTGCAGCGAGATGATCTGCCTCACGTCTTCGTCGTCCAGTTCTAGGCCGGAGGCCGTGGCGCAGGCTATGAATGGCCTCAGCCTCGACACCGACCGGTCGACGAAGACCTTGATTCCGGAGGGCCTCGCACCGACCTTGGCCAGCCCTGTTTCCTTCCCCAAGACCCCTTTCAGTGCGGCCGCGATTCCGAAGTCGCTGCCGAGGTCCGGCCTGTTGGGGCTGTACTCGACCCTGACATAGGCCCGGGCCGTCTCTTCGATGTCCAGACCGACGAACGGGAGCGCCTCGACGATGGTCTTCCGGTCCGAGCCCACCATCGCGGCGAACCTTCCGAGTTCCAGCTTAACGACCGGCATGCTCTGCTCTCCCCCTCAGCCAAGTGAGGTCGTTGCCGTAGAGCTCTCTGAGGTCGTCGAGCCCGTACTTCAGGAGCATCAGCCTCTCTATCCCCGGTCCCCAGGCCAGGACAGGCACGGTCACCCCGAGAGGCCTCGTCACCTCGGGCCGGAACACCCCCGCTCCTCCCAGCTCGACCCAGTCCTTGACGGCGTCTGAATATCCCATCACCTGCATCGAAGGCTCGGTGTACGGGAAGTAGGTAGGCCAGAGCTTGACGTCCCTCATCCCCAGCTTCTTGTAGAACTCGCTGAGAAAACCCATCAGGTGCCTGACGTTGAGTCCCTTGCCAACCATGATTCCGTCCATCTGATGGAACTCGTGGAGATGCTTGTAATCCAGGTTTTCATTTCTGTAGACCTTGCTCACGGCGAAGACCCTCTTCTCCTCGTTTCCGGACTCGGACAGCGACCTGACCGTCAGGACCGTGTTGTGGGGCCGGAGAAGGAGGCGCCTCGCTTCCTCGACCCGCCATGGCCGCCCCCACCCTCTGCTCCCCGTGAGCCAGCCGCCCTCGTGTGTCGAGGCCACCCTGTCCACAACCCCTTTCCTGACGAGAGTCCGTTCGGTCATCCCTTCAATGTAGAAGGTGTCCTGCATCTCTCTTCCCGGATGGTCCTGCGGGATGAACAGGGCGTCGAAGTTCCAGAAGGCAGGGTGCACGCTGCCTCCGTCCAGCTCGGTGAAGCCCATCGAGACGTACGCCTCCTTAACCTCCCGGATGAAGTCGCGGACAGGGTGCCGCCTTCCAGGGTAGAAGGTGGCTCCTTTCGAGGCGACGTCGATAGGGCGCAGCTTCTGTCCCTTCCACGCGCCGGAAGCGAGGATCTCGGGCGTCATCCTGTCCAGGCCGTTGCCCTCCTGGCTCGCCGACAGCGCCGCCCGACCCGACCCGGTCAAGGCGACGGAGCTCGAAGTCGTCCTCACTTCGTTGACGATCCCCCGTCGCTTCAGGTCCTCGAGCATCTCCCGCCCTGCCCCGTCCAGAGACCCTGTCGTCCCCGCGCTCACGGCGTCGAGGACCCCCTTCAGGTCCGCCGGGCCTTCGCTGTCGGAGACTCTGAGGGCGGGTCCTTCCGCGGACGACGCTACGGTGACCCACCCCAGGCTCCTCGCTCTCCCGAGGGCGGCAGAGAACTCTGCGTCCGACGAAAAGGCCTGCCTCGCCTGCCGCATCGTCTGCGGGTCGGGGGACGAAGCCGCCCGTTCGAACAGGGCCAGTTCCGGCGGGATCCTGCTGGCCGGCTCGAGCCGAGCCGTGGTTGTTTCGGTTGTCCGGACCAGTCCCTTTGATGAAAGCCAGGTCAGTCCGCGGCGGGCCTGGTCCGGCTCCACCTTTGACGCGCGGACGAGCTCGTCGAACCCGAGGGATCCCTCTTCCGAGCCTGAGAGGGCCGCCAACAGCTTCCTTTCGATAGGGTGGAGGGAGGACGACGTGACGCTGTCACCCCGCGAATCCTTTCGTCCCTTTGGACAGCAGGCGCTTCGCCTCGGGCATCATCAGGTCGCGCTTCTTGCGGTGTTCCTCCATGTACGCCTTCACCAGGCGCGACGCCTCCTGCTTGCAGTCGCCGCACATCCTGACGCCTTTCACGCACTCACTGTAGACGCGGTCGGCGTGGGCGTCGTCCAGGGCGAAGTGGAAGCGGTAGAGGTCGTAGACTGGGCATATGTCTGCCCGCCCGCCGAGCCTGCGCTGCTCTTCGACCGTATCCCGCCCTCCGGTGAACGCGCTCAAGACCTTCTTGGCCGCCGCTGCGGGCTGGTCGTCGAGGGTAAAGGACGACGACACCGAACGCTTCGACATCTTGGCGTCCCCGTTGAGACTCAGCATCAGCCGGTGGTAGATCGCCGAAGGGGGGACGAACTTGAACTCCTCCCGGTACTTCGCGGCCATGTCCCTCGCCAGGCGGATGTGCGGGTCCTGGTCGGCCCCGACTGGGACCAGGACGGGCTTCGGGCCCCCGAACTCTGGGAGCTGAGGCATCAGGATGTCTCCAGCGACCATGAGGGCTGATATGTAGAGCCCTATCTGGCGGTCGCCGTAGATAGCCTTCAGCATGTTGTTTGTCACCCCCCTGGAGAAGAGGGCCGCGAACCTCATCACGCGGACCTCCTGGCTCTGGAAGTAGACGACCGCCCTGTCAGGGTCGAGCCCGAGCGCCAGAAGGTCGGCCACGTTGCGGAGCGCGATCTTGGCCGACTCCTCGAACGTGATCCCGTTGTCGCAGTAGGCCTCGACGTCGGCTATCGAATAGTAGACGGTCGCCTTCTTCGAGAGCGACTGGAAGTACACCATGTCGTCGGCGGTCATCTTGTTCCCAAGGTGGAAGTCCCCGGTCGGCTTTATGCCGCTCATGACCGCGAAGGGGGCGTGGCCGTCGATCGCGTCGACGACCCTGCCGAGGTCCCGGTGCCCGAAGTCGATTCCCCTGCTGAGGTGGCTGCTGGGCCGGGGGAACCGGGCGAGGAGGGGCGCGACCGGCTCAATCCCGAACTCCTGCCTGAGCCTGTTGTAGTCTTTGACGGTGCTGGAGCCCCACGGGTCTATCGCGTCGCCAACCAAGGTGCGTCCGCCTCACGCGGTTCTGATTTAATCCCTTTCAGGGCCGGGCCGCCTCTCCGTCCTTTGGGTGGCGGCGTAACGCCCCGCTCTCGTCGATCTCCCCGCTGCGTATGCGGGTAGACGAGATCCGCTTGCCGTCCCCGGCGAGGACGTAAGGCACGACGACCACCTTCAGCGGCGGGAGCCCCTTCTCCGCACGGAGGGAATCGGCGATGCCGACCCGCGAAGCCGTCTCCGGCGTGGCCACGATCGCCTCTATGTCGGGTGATGCTATGCCCGGACCGAAGTAGTCGTCCAGTCTCGCGATCAGATACTCCCTGCCGGGAAAGTGCGAACGTATGTACGAGTCCAGAGCCTCGGCCCTCTCGTCGTAGGACTGGTCGGGGGACTTCCCCTCTTTCGCTGCCAGGGCGTCAGATGTGACCCCTACGACGACCCTGTCGCCGGCGTCGAACGCCTGCGCCAGCAGGGCGGCGTGCCCCCGATGGAAGTGGTCGAAGGTCCCCCCGGTGGCGACGGCCTTGTATTTCATCCGGGCCGCCCGCCACCCGAAATCAGTTGAAATAGCACGCGATTGTCGGCCGCCTTCGCGCAATAAAGGGTTTGGAATGGGGCCAACACAAATCGCCGAGCAGTACAGGCGGTCGGGGAGTATCACGAGGGAGATCAGGCGGCAGGTCCCGGACTACGTGCGGCCGGGCACGAAGTACGTGGAGATATGCAGAAGGGTCGAGGAAGGGATCCGGGCCCTAGGCGGAGCCCCCGCCTTCCCCACCGGAATCGGCGTCAACCAGGTGACGGCCCACTACTCCCCCCAGACCGGGGACCCCTCCGTGGTGAGGGAGGGCGACCTGGTGAAGGTCGACTTCGGGGTGCACGTCGAAGGATACGTGACCGACACCGCGGTCAGCGTAGCCCTGGACCCGGAGCACGCGCTACTTGTCGAGGCGGCCGAACGAGCCCTGGACGCGGCAATCGAGATGGCGAGGCGCGAGGCCAGGATAGGCGAGATCGGGCGGGCCATCCACGCCGAAGCGCAGAAGCGGGGGCTCAAGACCATCGAGAACCTCACTGGGCACACCCTGGACCGCTTCACCGTGCACGCGGGCAAGAGCATACCGAACGTCTACGTCCCGGGGCTCCCCTCCCTGAAGCCCGGCGACGTCTTCGCGATCGAGCCGTTCGTCACCGTCGGGTCCGCCGCGGGGTATGTGGTCGACTCCCCTTCGGTGACGATATTCGCGCTCACGGCCCGCAAGAGGACCGGCAGGAAGGAGCCGGACAGGCTCGCGGAGACGGTCTGGAACGAACGGAAGACACTCCCTTTCACCCCCAGATGGTACGAAAAGGAGTGGGGGGAAGTCGACCTGAGAGAGATGGTAGGGGAGCTGACGTCGAAGCGCGTGCTTCACGCGTACCCGACCCTGGTAGAGGCTTCGGGGAAGCCAGTCGCACAGTTCGAGCACACGATGGCCCTGACGGACAAGGGCCTAGAAATCCTAACCTGAAGGCTTCGAGGTCTCGGCGTAGACCAGGCCGACCCTGGTGGCGTTCCCGCACTTCGAGCAGGCTGCCCCTTCTTTGGTGATGTAGTCTCCCACCTGGAAGGCCCGTTTCATCTTCTGCCCGCACACGGGGCACTCCTCGATGGTGTAGACCAAGAGCTTCGACTTCCGGTTGTTTGCCGGGACCGAGCTCATCATTGCGCTACGCCCAGCGTGTTACCGATGCCCGCGACCAGAACTTCGTCTCCCTCCTTCGTCTTCTCCTCTATCACGCGCTGCAGGACCTGGGTCACCTTGTCGGAGGCGTCTGCTATCTCCTTCCTCATCACGGTGATGGCCTCGAGTATGCTCTGTTTGACCAGTATCGCATAGAGCGGGACCTTGTTCGCCGTGGCCACTTCTTCTATCTGGAACTTCTCGACCCCGATTCCGCCTATGGCGGCGCCGACCCCCTCCGCGATCTCCCCTGTCTTCTCCCCCTCCAGTTTGAGGGCCGCGTCGATCATTATGATCGCGCTGGGCTTCACCCCCATCTCCTCGACCACCTTCTTGATCGCCACGCCGGGCTGCCCTACGTAGGCCATTGGCCCGTCAGCCTTCAGGACGTAGAGCTTCCGACCCTTGTATTCCGTCGTTGCGAGGACTGTGTCCTTGGCGATCGCCCGCTTCTCCTTCCCGACCATCAGCTTGGAGACGACGACGGGCCCGATGCCGTCCCCTACAGGCTGGCCCATCTTGAACGAGTCGAGCGCGTTGAGCAGGGCGTCGGACTCCTGGATTATCATCGGCATCAGCATCTGAAGCTGTATGAGGGTGAGGTAGGAGTTTGTCTTCTTCCCGAGCAGGTAGTAGTGCCTGACGATCTTGTGGATGATGTTGAGCGCAGAGGCGACCTCGAGCAGGTTCTCGGAGATTGAAACCGTCACGGGGCTTGGCTGGTTGAGAAGGCCGGTCACTTCGCCCCTCACTCTGTCGTTGTTCGTCGTCACCACGTGGTCGATCTTGTTCACCAGACCACTCGGGTCGATCCCGACGGGCATTATCGTCACGTAGTCGAGTAGCTGGTCCACCCGCTGCGTGGGGTCGGAGGGAGCCTTACCTACAGTCGTCAGATAGTCGATCGCCTCCTTCCTTGCCTTCTCCTTCATTACTTTGAGCTTGGTCAGGCCGGTCCCTATCTCGCGGAGGGCGAAGGCGACCTGGATACGCGTTCCGAAGGCGAACTGGAGGATGAATATGGCTACGAAGAATATGATGTATAGTACGGTCAGCGTGTCGGAGCCGCTGAGGGCCTGGAGCGAAACACTGGCGAGGTCGAACAAACGTTAGCGAAAAATTCGGCCCTGACGCAGGGACTTAAACATTCCTACCACTTCGGGCAAAAGCAGGCTCAGATGGATGGGCGCCGGCATCGGAAGCTTCGCGAGGGCTCTCGCACCTCACTAACACCCCGACGACACGCGGTTTGACTTCTGGGGTCGGAACGAGTCCAGGTCGGACCCGCGCGCTATGGCCGGCTAGATTTCGGAGCACCCAATAGAGTAGATAATCTTTACGCCTTGGGGATACAGTTACGTCTTTTGGATGGCCATTCCGCTTAGTGTTTTCTTGTAATGATTGATGGGGCGAGTTTGGAGGGCCAT
>JASHUK010000132.1 GCA_030040055.1 Nitrososphaerales archaeon
CTTCGGTCTGGCTGGAGTTGGAATCTACCTATTCGCCGCAGGGGCGCTGAGTTCCAGCGACCTCTACGGAGTGGGCTCGCCGCTCTCTTACGTCCTCCTGATCTGGAACATAATCGCGTTCGCGCTCCTGGTGCTGGCCGGGATGGCCATCATAGTCCTTGACAGGAAGAGGCCGTAACGGTCTCTTGGACGGCCGCTGGAATCGCTCCGTCGGGTCCAAGGTCTTGGGAGCGAGCAGTATGTGGCAATCCGTACTGAGACCAATTAGAATACATATGCCCAGTCTTCCGGTCCTCCGCCTTTGATCTCCCCCCTGGCGCTAAGCTTCGACTCGATCTCCTCGGACGCGACGCTGCTCGCCTCGATAGCGATAATCCTGGGCACGATCTTCGTGGTCATCGAAATGAAAGACAACAGGAGGCTGGTCGAGGCGTCCTACAAACAGGCGAACACCGCCGCGATGCAGCTCGAGCAGAACCACGAGCTGGCGACGGTCGACCTCATCACCAAGATCTACGACACGGCGAACAGCCTGGAGGTGCAGAGGTCGTGGTTCACGGTCGTGAACACGGAAATCTCCTCGTACGAGGACTTCGAGAAGCTGCCCGACGAGAAGAAGCTCGCCTTCCAGCAGATAGCGTCGCTCTTCGAGTCGATCGGGCTCCTCGTGGGGAAGGGGTACGTGAAGGCCGATCTGGCTGACGACATGTTCGCGACGCAGCTGGCCTGGGAGAAGCTGGAGCCGTTCATCACGGGCACACGCAAGAGGTTCGCCTCAGAGGACTACTTCGTTTGGATGGAGAAGCTGCACACCAGGCTGCAGAACATGCCTTCAAGCGAGTGACTGCAGGCTTCGTGCCTCTGGTCCGACCTTACCGGGGTTCCCTCTTCAGGACGCCGTAGATCCAGCGCAGCATCGTCTCATGATGGGATATCGCCATCTCAACGTCTATCCCCGACCCGGCGTGCCCTGTGCCGAACCACACCACCGTGACGTCCTTCCCTAGGGACTTCGCCTTCTCCTCGTAGAGCTCGACCTGCCTCGGCGGGTCCCTCACGTCGTTCTTCCCCTGGACTATCAGCAAGGGCGCCGCCAGGACCTCAAGGTAGTTGATTGGGGACGCCTTCCTGTACTCGTCTGACTTCTCCTCGGGCGTCCCGCCGTGGAGGGCCACGTCGTAGCCTTTCATCGCGTCCGGCTCGTCGTAATACTCTGTCACCCAGTCCGCGACCACGACGCCTCCCATCCCTCCGGCCCAGAGGTCCGGGCGGACGCCCATGGCCTGGAGCGTCAGGTACCCTCCGTACGACCACCCGGTCAGGAAGACCTTGTCGGGAAGCGCGATACCCCTCTTGACGAGCCACTCTCTGCCCGCCACCATGTCCTCAACCTCCCAGTGGCCGATGTCCCCGTTGATCTTCTTCTCGAAGTCCTTGCCGAAGGTGGTCGACCCCCTGTAGTTGATGCTCGCGAAGGCGAAGCCGTGGTCGAGCCATATCTGGCTCCTCGGGGAGAACACGTTGAACATGGCGGAGGTCGGCCCCCCGTGGGTCTCTAGAATTGTCGGGAACGGCCCCTGGCCCTCTGGGGTCGCGTACCAGCACTGGATTTCCTGTCCGTCGGAGGACCTGAAGGTCCCGCTGGTCCAGGGGTGCGACTTAGGTACGTCCTTTGGGACCAGAAAGCTTCTGACGTCTCCCGATTGAGAACCCGGACGCACAGATAGGATCTGGGCAGGATGCGTCGAGTCCTGCCAGCTGAGGAGGACGCGGTCATTGCCTTCGAAGCACCCTCCGCCCACGTAACCGTCTGGATGGGGAACCTTCGTGACCTTCGACGACTGCACGTCGTAGAGCCACAGTCGAGTGGTGGCCCTGTCGGTCTGCAGGAGGAGGATCTTTTGAGCGTCTCGCGACCACGCCACTCCGGCGAGGTCACCCTCGATGCTGTCGACGGCGAGGTCGGTCCTGGTGCCCTTGACGGCGTCCCAGATGAGGGGGCGCATCACTCCGCTGCGGTTGCTCATGGCCAGCAGGCGAGGGTCCCCTGGGACCGGCGAGAACTCGGCCGGCTCCACCCTGCTCGACTCGTCTGCCAGCTCAAGGAGCTTCTCCCCGCTCGCGGTCCTGAAGGATGTCAGAGTGAAGTCCAGGCCGCCAAACCTTTCGGCCGAGATCACGACCGATAGCGAGCCGTCGTGGGAGAAGACCGGCCCGAAGGCGGCCTTCTTGCTTCTGTTGATCATCCGTGGATCCCCCGGCCGTCCTCCAATCACCTCCACGACGTACGAGTCGTGCCCTTCGGGCGTCGGCAGGGTGATACCGAGGTGGGAATCTGTATCGCTTATCGACGGCTCTACCAGGGTGTACTTCGGCATGCTCGGCGTCATGTCCAGAAGATCCCCTCCTTCGAAGGGGACCCGCACCACGTGCCCGGTCTCGTCCCCCTTGTAGTCGTCGACATAGTAGATGTAACCACCGCTGGGAGAAATCGCGCCGTAGAGCGTTCCGGCCGGCCTCCTCGTCGCCTGCCTCAGCACGTCGGTCCCGGCGTCGTAGGCGTACAGCTCGTAGGTTCCCGACTGGTTGCTGGCAACGAGCGCCCTCCCAGGATGTCCGTGCGCGAACTGGACCAGTACGCGCGGGAGGCGGAACCTCCTCTTCCAGTCGGCGTCTCTCTCTAGGTTGGGCTCTGGCCGCAGACTATCAGCCAAGTACCTGGCCTGCATAGGGAGCGCTACTTATTTCTGTTACAGGTAGGAGAAGCCCAAATAAGGTACGGGACTTCGACAAGACGGCGCCAGCGAGAGTGTTTGGTGTGGACCGGCGAGTCAGAATGTTCCTGGGAATCCTTCTTGCCGTGATGGGAGTACTCGCGTCCGCGACCTTTTGTTGAAGCACGGGTGCAGACGAGCGTCGGGTCAGTATCCGATTGCGGATACTCCACGTCATGTTACGCGACCGGCTCCTATGGCATAGTGGTTTCTGTCTCGGTGAACGCCACCGTGGTCAGGTCCAATGGCTCGCTCAGCTTCTCTGTTTCGCTTTCGAATCCGACGGACCACTCCGTCAACATATCGGTGGCGGACTCCTGGTATCTCTCGGGACTGAGTGAGTCGGCTACATGCGGATACGCACCCTATGCCTACGAGGTGTTCAGAGGCTACTACAATCTGACTGACGTTTCGACGGGCCAGAACGTGCTGCGTACCATTGATCCTGGTTGCATCAGCATAGGCCGGCCCACCACCACCTTCAGCTTCCCTCCGAAGTCGAGTTGCGTGTACTGGTGTACCTTTGGCCAACTCTACGCCACGGACGGCGGCACGGGGAA
>JASHUK010000133.1 GCA_030040055.1 Nitrososphaerales archaeon
CCGTCACGGTGGAACCGACGGTCACGTCCAAGTCGGTCGCGAGCGCGTCGGCGAGTATGACCTGGTTTCCAGAGGACGTGGACGACAGGTTCCCGCCGCTCACTATGTTCAGCCCGGTGGCCGCCTCAGCGTACGTGGAGGGGTCGATCCCGTAGATGAACACCGCGTTTCCGTCGACGTATCCGGTGGTGCTGAGCTGAGGAGAGTCAGCGTACACACCTGTAATGTTCCCTATGCTTCCGACAAGCGACTCGGCTATCGTGTTCCCCGTCCCGAAGATGCCCCCAAACCCGCCTCCTCTTCCGCCTCCCCCGAAGCCCCCGCCACCCCCAAGTCCTCCGCCGCTCCCGCTCCCTCCTCCAGGAAAGCTGGGCGTCGTCCCGTTCACGACCGTGATCTCCGCCCCCAGCACGTTCTGAAGGAGCCCGCCGGTCCTAGCCGAAGTCCCCGCCGCCAGAGAGAGCAGCACGAGTATCATCCCGACCCCGATGACAATGCCGGAGACTGTCAGGAAGGTCCGAGTCTTCCGCCTCCTAAGGCTCCTTGTTGCTAGGCTCCAAGACGACAAGAGGCTGTCGGCTGGGTTTGCCCCGGTCAGTATTTACTGCGTTTCCCAAATCACTCCAGAATCACTAGAGAATCGGACGCGTCCTCGCGCCTCATCCGACTCCGGCGAGGGCCGCACCCTTCACTTACGCGATAAAGGTAACATTACTTTTATACCCAGCGTGAGGGAACCACACCAGATGAAGGTAGTAGAAGGCGACAGGGGCACCGCTCTGACGGTCGTGATTCTCTCGATCCTCGCGCTCATGGTCGCCTTCGCCCTCGTGCAGGCGTACGGCGCAGGCGCGACCACGCCAGCCAAGACGATCATCGTAGGGGACATCCCCAACGCTGTCGCGGTCGACACCAAGACCGGCTACATCTTCGTGACTGACTCGGGCGACAACAACGTCACGGCGATCAACGCCAGCAACCAGCCGGTCGCGAACATCACCGTAGGGGACAACCCCAGCGGGATCGCGGTCAACTCGGCCACTGACACGATCTACGTGGCGGACACGAACGACGGGAACGTGACGGTCATCAACGGGGCGACCTTGAAGGCCACCCAGAACATATCGCTCGGAGACGTGAACGCGGCTCCGATCGGGATCGCAGTAGACCCGACGAACGGCAGGATATACGTCGCCAACAGCGCCAACAACTCGGTCTCTGTGATAAGCAACGCCACCAACGCCGTGATCAGGACGATTTCGGTCGGCGACAACCCGACCGCCCTGGCGCTGAACGCAAAGTCGGACGCGCTCTACGTGGTCGATACGAACGACAACAATGTCTCGGTCGTAAACACCATTTCGTACAGGCTCCTGGACAACATCTCCGTCCAGACCGACCCGACCGACATCGCGGTCAACACCCAGACGGGGAACATCTACGTCGTGAACAGCGACAACAACACGGTCAGCGTGATAGACAACGCCACGAACGCGGTCGTGAAGACGGTGACTGCCAGCACCTCGAGCGCTGCCATCGCGTACGCGGTGGTCGTGGACCAGGCAGACGGCTCGTACTACGTGACCAACTCCGGCCAGAACACGGTGTGGGAGTTCAATTCTGGGAACAGCCTGGTCACCACGATAACAGTCGGGAACACTCCGTTCGCCGAGGCGATCAACCCTCAGACCGGCGTAATCTACGTCGCAAACTTCGCGGACGACACGGTCAGCATGATCCAGGGGGCGTCGACAAGCACCTCCACGGGGACCGGGCCGACGACCACGAGCAGCGGGAACACGGGCCAGACCACGACTACCACCAGCAGCACGGGCACTTCGAAGGGTGGGGTCCCTGAATTCCCGTTCCAGCTGGGGATCGTGCTGCTCGTCACGGTGGCCGTGGTAGCTGCCTATGTGGGAGCAAGACGGACCTCCGTTTCTCGCCAAAGGCTTGGCGCGAGTTAGTGCACCAGCCGCCAGGTTCGCCGCCTGGCTAGGCGTTGCCGCGCTAGTTCTTCTCACCGTTTACTTCCACGTCTTCACCGCCTTCTTCCAGCTCCTGAACGGGGGGCTGGAGTCGAACTTCGGGACCGTCTTCCCGGCGATTCCCCTCGTGGCCCTGCTGGGGCTGCTCTTCTTCCTGCGCTGGGGGGACCTAAGGGAAGTGCTGGCGAAGGAGGGCGGCCTGAGGACAGAGCCCAGGACCCGCCTCGCAGGGCTCGCCATCACGGCGCTCCCTCTCTCGTTCGCGTCCCTCTCGGTGAACTCGCTCCCGCTGTCGGCGGCCACCGTGGTCCTCGTCTTCTACGGGACCTCGCTTCTCGTCAACCCGAAGGCCTTCCGGATAATGCTCCCCTACGCGGTCCTCTACCTCAGCGGCGTCACGGCCCCGTTCGCTCTCGAATACTACTTCGGGGAGCCGTTCGCCGGGCTGGCGTCCGCCATCTCCGAGAGGCTGACCGACCTGGCCGGGCTGCCGGTCTCGTGGCAGGGAAACCAGTTCGAGCTGGTCTCGCGCCTCGGCGGGTCCGTGACGGGAACCGTGACCCCCGGGTGCTCCAGCATCCTCTCGGTGACGACTTTCCTCGGCCTTCTGGGGCTCATGTACTTCGACATGCGCAGAGACGTCGGCTTTACGCTGAAGCTGGCCGTGGCTGGGACGGCGGCCCTCGTCCTGCTGAACTCCGCGAGGATCCTCATACTGATCTGGGCGGGCTACGCCGGGGGGGCGGCCGAACTGTGGTCGCTTCACAACTGGATAGGCTACGCTATATTTGTCGGGTTCTATATGGCGGTGCTATTCGTCTACTCTAAAGGGGGGCATCCCGTTGTCCGAACGGAACCATCGCCGCAGAGTTTTAAACCCGCAATTGGGGGTTAGAGAGGGTTGAAGGTCACCCGCAGGGGCATTAGCACCGTACAGATAGTGGTGATAGCCCTGCTCATAGCCGGAGGCGTAGTGGCCGCATACGTGGTATACGAGTCCAGGGTCCCCACGCCGGCTACCATCACCCCGTACGTGGGGGCGATCGCCGAAGGCGGGTCCACGCAGGTCAGCATCTCCTGGACGGGCGGGGCCGTCCCTTACACCGTCACGCTTTACAGCAGCACGAGCAGCTCCTGCACGACCGCTTCCAACGAGATCGACCTGAAGAGCAACCTCCCCTCGCCCGGGGCAACCTTCAGCGTCGCCCCCACGTCGGACACCTACTACTGCGGCACGGTCCAGTCCCAGAAGGGCTCCAGCGCGGTCTCGAAGGCGGGGGAGATCTACGTGAACCCCTCCCAGCAGACCCCGACCGTCACACTCTCCCCTTCGATGATAGACAGCGGCCAGACCGTCCCGCTTTCGGTCCTCGTGAAGTGGTCCGGGGGGACCTCCCCATACACGGTGACCCTCTATTCGGGTTCCAACAGCACCTGCTCCTTGGACAAGACGCAGGTGCAGGTCACGGCCGGGACCAACCCGCAGACGGGGGTTTCGGGGACCTCCGCCACCTTCGCGACGACCGACCCCGTCTCTACGAAGTACTACTGCGCTACCGTCACAGACAGCTCCACGACGCCCTTCACCAGCGCGTCTCAGGCGCAGGCCTTCGTAGTCAACTTCCCGCTTTCAGCGTCGATAACCCCGTCCTCCCCCAACGTCGACAGCGGCTCGAGCATCAACCTGACGGCCGCCACCCAGCTCGGGTCCCCTCCGTACAAGTTCCAGTGGTATGCCGGGTCGCTCTGCGAGTCTAGCGCCGAGATCTCGGGCGAGACGGGGGCGGTGATGGACACGGGCCCGGTCAGCAGCGCAGTCACCTACTCCGTGATGGTCACAGACAACAGCCCGGGGACGCCCTCGGCTAGCGTCTGCGCCCACGACAGCATCACGGTCAGCCCGGCCCTGGCGGGGACCGCGGTCTCCATCTCCCCTTCGACGTTCGTCATCGACTCGGGGCAGATGATAAGGCTCGTCGTCTCCTGGACCTCGGCAGGCGTCCCCCCCTACAACGTACAGCTCGAGACCAGCGCCTCTCCTTCGTGCTCGTCCCCCGCCCCGCTGGGCCTTCCGGCCCAGGGCGTGACCCACCTCACGACGAGCTTCGTCGTGTCCCCGTCCTCGACCTCCTACGTCTGCGCCAGCGTCCAGGACAGCGCGGCGGTCGCGCAGACGGCTAACACCACGGTCGGCTCGCTCGTTACGGTCAACCCGAAGCTCGTCCCGAAGGAGCAGCTCTCCCCGAACGCCATCGACATGGGGCAGTCCGGGTCCGTCACGGTGACGGTCACCTGGACCGGTGGGACCTCTCCCTACTCCGTGAGCATCTTCAGCGGAGGCAGCACTACCTGCTCCGAGGACACGACCAGCGTCGGGGTGCTCACCGGGAGCAACCCGGTGACCGGGCTTGGGACAGGGCCCGCAAGGTTCTCGATCGCGTCGCAGCCGCTGTCGACCTACTACTGCGCAATAGTGTCCGACGGGGCGACCATCGCCGGGAGCGCCAACGTCACGCAGGAGTTCACGGTGAACTCCCCGCTGTCTGCTTCGATAAGCCCCGCGGCCCCGGTCCTTGACGCAGGCTCGAAGATACTGCTGACCGCCCTGCCGCTTCATGGGACCTTCCCGTACGCCACCCAGTGGTACGCCGGGGCGACCTGCGCGAGCGGGAATGAGATCGCAGGAGAGGACTCAGCCGGGATGGTGACCCCGCTGTTGAACTCCACAACCACCTACTCGGCCCTGATCACCGACGGGAGCCCGGCCGCGCCTTTGGCCGGCGCCTGCGCCAGCGTGACTATCACGGTCAACCCAGCGCTCGCCTCCGGCATCTCGCTCTCGGTGTCCGCCCTCGACTCCGGCCAGACCACGACAATCGTGGCGACCGTGACCTGGACGGGAGGGACCGCCCCGTATTCGGCCACCCTCTTCAGCGGGACGAGCGCAACGTGCACCTCTGACACTACCAAGGTCGCCGTCCTGACAGGGACCGGCTCGAACCCTGAGACGCAGCTCGCGCTGACGACGGCGAGGTTCTCGTTCTCGTCCCCGACCAGCTCGCTCTACTACTGCGCCCTCGTCAGCGACGCGGCCTCCGTGTCTTCGTCGCTGAGGACGTCCACCACCCTGCTCACGGTGAGCCCGGCCCTGGGGACCCCTGTCCTCGGGCTGTCGAAGAGCGTGATCAACACGGGGCAGAGCGCCGCCCTGGCCGCGACCGTGACGTGGTCCGGAGGGACCGCGCCTTACACAGTAACGCTCTACAGCGGGACTAGCGCCAGCTGCTCCGCGGACACAACCGTGGTCGCGCTCACCTCGGGGACCAACCCCCGCACGGGGCTTATGTCGCCTACCGTGGTCCTCGACTACGTGTCCCCGTCTCTTACGACGTACTACTGCATCTCCGTCACCGACAGCTCGTTCAGCCCGGTGACCGTCCCGTCGACTTCGTCCGAGTTCACGGTCAACCCGGCGCTGGCGGTCACCGTGTCCCCAGGGGGACCCTCGGTCGACAGCGGCGAGTCTGTGACGGTCCTGCTGACCGCGACGGTCACCGGAGGGACCCCCGCCTACCACTACCAATGGTACACCGGGGCGGGGTGCTCGGCCTCCATAGCAGGGCAGTCGTCCTCCTCGTTCTCCACCGGCGTTCTGGCGTCCACCACGACCTACTCGGTCAAGGTGACCGACAGCAGCGAGGGGACCCCGTCGGCGAGCTCCTGCGCCAGCGACACCGTCACGGTCAACCCGGTGCTGACCGACTCGCTCACGCTCACGCCTTCGGTGATCGACTCAGGGGAGGCGACGAGCTTCTCCGCGATCGTCACCTGGTCCTCCGGGACCTCTCCTTACACCGTGACGCTCACCAGCGGCTACAGCAGCACCTGCACGGCCGACACTACGGCCGTCTCCTCGAAGACGAACGTGGTGGGGTCGACGACCACCTTCACGGTCACGGTCAGCGGTGGGGAGTACTACTGTGCCACCGTCACGGACGCGGCATACGTCCCGGTCTCGGTCCGGACCGCCGCGGAGCTCTTCACCGTCAATCCGACCCTGACCGCCCCATCGGTCGCGGCGACCCCTGCGACGATCGACGGGGGCCAGAGCTCGGGCCTCCTGGCGAACCCGTTCAGCGGAGGGACCGCGCCGTACACCTGCCAGTGGCTGGTCGCTACGCCGTCCGCCCCGAGCACGTTCAACCCGCTCGGGAGCCCGTTCAGCGCCGGCTGCACCCCGTCATCGGCCCCAGCCATCTCGACGGGTACACTCTCGACCGTAGGGGTCTGGCACTTCGAGCTGAAGGTGACAGACAGCGCCAGCGTCCCGGTCACCGCCACCTCTGCTGCCTTCGCGGTCACGGTCCTGTCGCCGTTGGGCGCCACGGTCTCTCCTCCGGCTCCGGTCATCGACAACGGGTCGTCCACGCTGCTCACGGCCGCCCCGTCCAACGGCCTCTCGCCCTACACGTACCAGTGGTACTACGGACTGGTCTGCTCGCGCCTGAGCGAGATTCCCCTGGCGACGACGCCGAGCCTCCAGACGGGGGCCCTCACGGTGACCGCGACCTACTCGGTGATGATCAACGACAGCAGCACGGCACAGCCCTCCGCGGGGGTGTGCACCGGGGTGACCGTCACCGTGGTCCAGGGGCCGCAGGGGATAGCCGTCGACTCCAGCACTGACATGATCTACGTCGTCAACTGGGGCTCGAACACCCTGACAGTCATCAACGGGGCGACGAGCACCGTGGTCGCGACCCTCTCCGTCGGGACCAACCCGTGGGGGGTGGCCGTCGACAGCGCGACCAACATGGTCTACGTCACCAACTACGGATCCGACAACGTGTACATCGTGAACGGGATCAACGGGACCACGACCACCCCGTCCGTGGCGGCCATAGTCTCGGTAGGGCACGGCCCGAAGGGGGTGGCGGTCGACACGACCACGAACATCGCCTACGTGACCAACTCCCTGGACAACAGCGTCACTTCGATCTCGCGGGCCAAGGCGGCCATCAGCACGGTCTCCGTCGGGACCGGGCCCACCGGGCTCGCGGTCAACCCGACCACCGACCTGATCTACGTCGCCGACTACGGGCAGGGCAGCCTCACGGTGATCAACGGGGTGACCCAGGCCACGGCCACGATCCCTGTCGGCACCGACCCGTGGGGGGTGGCCGTCAACCCGACCACGAACATGGTCTACGTGACCAACTCGGGCTCGGGGACGGTGAGCGTGGTCAACGGCACCACCTTCCTGCTCTCCACGTCCATCGCCGTCGGGACCACGCCGCAGGGGATCACCATCGACACGTCGACGAACAGGATCTACGTCGACAACAGCGGCGGCGACACGGTCACGGTCATCAACAGCAACACGAACGCCGTGGTCACCAGCATCAACGTCGGGAACACCCCGTGGGGGGTCGACGTCGACACGGCCACGAACACGATATACGTGACGAACCCGGTGAGCAGCGCGGTCACGGTGATAAGGGGCTCGACCGAGACGGTCAACGGCGCGATAATCATCTAAGTCCGCCCGCTCGGGCATTCGGGCCGCGTCCGACTCCAGCGAAGTCTCCCGTAACGCAGGGATGCAGGGAAGCGGGTTCTTCCTCAGTCAGCGTGCACCCGCTTGCACCTTACGGGAGGAGGCCCGTCTTCCATCAGCGCCGAGGCGACGAGCCCTAGCCGCTGCCGCTAGCTTGTCGAAGTGGTCGTAGTCGTCGTGGTCTGGCCGTTCTGCACCGGGTCCCACATGGCGAAGTAGGTGCCGGTGACGTTCAAGTCGTGGACGACCACAGCAGCGTAGCCCCCGGGATAGAGGTCAGTCTGAACCGAGTTGAAGTCGATGAGGACCGGTATGGGGGAGCCGCAAGCCGTCGGGAGCGAGCCTCCGCAGCCTGTTTCGTTCTCTATGAGCGACGTGGAGTAGCCCCTCCCCGCAGACTTGTACGCGTTGAGGGAGGTGGTGTAGTTGACCGCGTTCACGTTGAAGTTCGAAGTGACGTTCACGTAGAGCCTGCCGGTCAGGTTCCCCTCGAAGGCGATGGCGTTCGACGTGATGTTGGTCACGCTGGTCCGGGGCGCCCAGGTGTTGTTGGACAGCACGGAGAGCGGGACCGTGACCGGGCTCCCCTTCGCGAAGAGGAACTCCACGTCGAGGTAGTACTCAGAGCCGGTCACCGGGAAGTACCTCTTGCACCCGAGTATGGGGAAGTAACAGATGCCGGTGAAGTTGGCCGAGAAGGTCCGCCCCGCCGGGAGGACGAAGATCGAGGTGTAGAATACCCCTGAGAGCTTCTTGTAGCTCAGGCAGGTGAAGAACCCCGGCGAGCACAGCTCCGTCACCTCCATCTCGGTCGTGGCGGAGGGGCCCTTGTTGTAGACGTCGAGGTTCAGCGTGCCGTTGCTTATGAGGGCGGACTCCACCGTTATCGAGTTCGGGGGGGTCGGCTTGGTGGTAGCCGTCGCGGTGGTCGTCTTGGTGGTCGGGGACGGGATAACGTAGGTCGGGCCCGAGTAGACCGGGGCTTCCAGGTAAACGTAAAGGACCGCGGAGACCTCGAGGATCGCTATCAGGCCGATAGCGAGGTACTTCGCCCGCCGCCCGCCGGGCTTCCCGATGGGGACCCGCATGGTTCGTCTCTCACTCGGTCAAATTTGGTATTTATGGCTTGCAAGGGATTGAAAGCGGCTGCCGTGGGGAACGGCCCTGTGAGAGCGGCGAGGCGCCTGCGCCTCCTCCGGTACCACCAGACGACTAGGATCACGATCACGACTATCAGCAGCAGCCAGAGCCACCACCACTCAGAGAATGTCTGGGAGAGCGACGTCCCCGTCACGGCGAAGTTGGCCTTGCTCCCGAGCACCAGCGGCGTAGTCTCGTAGGAGTACTTCCCGGTCGTTGTAAGCGGCGCGGACAGCGGCAGGGTGGCTGACGCGCTGAAGCTCCCTGAGCCGTCGGTCGACCCCGTCCCTATGTAGACCCCGCCCAGGTAGATCCCGACCTGGGTGTTCGGGGGGTACGACCTCCCCTCGACAGTGACCGAGGCCCCGCTCAGGCCCTTCCCGGGGTTCCCCCTTATCCCCTCGAGCGCGGTGAAGACCTGAGTCACGCTCGGGGGGTCGGTCGTGAAGTCGAACTTCGTCCCGTTCACCACCGGGGGCAGGGAGCTGTTGAGCGGGAAGACGAAGTGCCCCTCGCTGTCGACAGTGACGTTCGTTATGCTCGTCCCGTTCATCTTGATGTTGACGTTCGTCCCGGGCCCGAAGTAGCCCCCCGTCAGGTCGACCGGGGTGAACCCTACCGTCCCCTGGGCTGGGCAGACGGCTATCGAGTGGCCGAAGCCGGTCTCGGAGAAGAGGCCGAGCGCGATGAGGCCGGTGCTCGTCGTCCCGTTCGAGGTGGTCACACGGACGGAGACGTCGTAGAGGCAGGGCCCGTCGTACGAGTGGGACGGCTGCGCCTGGGAGCTGTTGGTCCCGTCGCCGAAGTTCCAGAAGTACGACGTTATCGTCTGGTTGGACGTCAGGACGAAGTCCACTGTAATCGGGTATTTCGTCTGTATCTCGTTCAGGCTCCCGAAGACCCCCTTCGACGTGGCCCTGATCGTCACAGTGAGGGTCGTCGTGCCGCCTCCCGCCAGCACGGTCCCGCTGAGGAAGGGAAGGACTGCGATGAACGCTACCAGTAAGACCCAGGCTAGGGAGTTTCTGCTTTCCCTAAGTTCCAACGTACACGCACTGCCGAGAGGCTGCTTTTAACGCTTCACGAAAAGAGAGGGGTAGCGTTGTCGGAACAGACAACGCTAGAAGACTACGTTGATCGAGTCGTTTCCTGCCAGAGCAGGAAGGAGGACTGTGCTATTGCTGCCCAGGAGTATGTTCCAGTTCTCGTCGCCGAGGCCGTTGTCGCCCGAGGTCGTCGCGTTCACCAGCGAGTTGTGACCCGCGGTGAGGTCGAACCTCAGAGTGCCGTTTCCATTCACCGAGATGGTGAAGTTGGAGTACGAGCCCGTTGCGAGCGAGAAGGTGCTGTTACCAGACCCTGAAGCAACGTTGAAGCTGTCGTTGCCGCTCCCAGTTACTACCCAGACGTCTGAGGAGTTTCCGCCTGTGAGCGTGAATGTGTCGTTGCCACCCGTGCCGATGACGTTCCAGGTGGTCGCTGTGGACGCGGTTGAGTTCTCTATCAGGGTGTAGTTGGTCAACGGGTTGACCTTCACTACGTTCACTACGTCATTGCCTCCGTTGTTGGTGAACGAGAACGAGTAGGGATCCTGTGCCAGCGCTATCGGGACGGCAGCTAGTGTAGCGGTTAGAGTTGCTAGGACGAAGATTGTTGCCAGATGGATTCTTTTTCTCGGTACTTGAAGGAACTTCAAGTTCGCGTAGTGCGAGGGCTTCGGGTATTAATTCTTTTAGTTTGTCTTCCCCCCTTAAGTAAGTCTTTACCGCGTCGGCGCTCCGACGGTCGGCGACGGCCGGCCCAAGACAGACGTGCGCGGTGTCGTCCGCGTCAGCCCGAGGAGGCACCGGGAAAGCGGCCGCTTGGCAGGCTTCCCGTGCGTGCTGTCATCGGCGGAAGTCTAGACCTCTATAGAGAAATTATAGGCCATATTGAAATATCATCTCCGCGACGTGCGCCACGTTGAGCGAAGGGACCGGGTCGACCGCGTCGACTAAGGTAGCCATCATCGCGGTGACAGCCGTGCTCTACGTGATCGGAAAGGGCTTGACGGCCTACATCCCGACCCCTTGGCTCGTAGGGCAGCTGCTTATCGGCATATTCTTCCCCGCCTTCATGGCGGTCGTCTCCGAGACGGTCCCGGTGGCGGTCGGGGCTGCGGTCGGGACGTTCGTGGGCGACGTCGTCTTCCTGGCTCCGTTCGGGGTGACCAACGCCCCGCTCAGCCTGATTGCCGGGGTACCGGCAAACTTCGTCGCGTTCCTGCTCTTCGGCTGGTTCGTGAAGCGGTACAAGACTTGGTCCGGTTTCGTCGCCGCCACGGTGACCTTCGTGACCCTGGGGAACTTCATCGCCGGGGCGTCGGTCGTCCTCTTCGGGGCCGCCGTCTTCGCCCCGGTCGGCGCCCTTTCTTCCTACAGCGCCGCGAGCTTGATCCTCGGGTTCACCGTCTTCTGGGACATGGCCGCCATCCCGGCCACGCTGATAGCTGTCCCCATCCTCGTCCGCGCGGTGAGGCCCCTCTTCGGCAGGTCGAAGATCATACGGTACGAGCCCCAGTGGTCGGAGACCCAGGGCAGGAGGGACCTCGGCGTGTCCCTAGTCTTCGCGGCGCTCTTCCTGGTGCTGGGGGCGGTCTTCCTGGTCGGGTTCTACTCGTCCGTGTCGTCGGTCTGGGCTGACCTCGACCTGTACGTCCCGGTCGCCATCCTGCTGGTCGTGATATTCGCCCCCCTTGTCAGCGTGATCGCCGGGAGCGGTCGCAGTGCGCCGGCCGTCCCCTCCTAGGGCCTCGGCCTTCGCCCCGGCCGGAATAACGAACTTCTTCAGCGTCAGCTTCGGCAGGGACGGGAAGTCCCTGGTCGGAGCGACGGGAGGGGGGTATATCCTCTCCGAAGGGGTCACCAGCGAGGTCACCTTCCTGAAGGGGGAGGGGGATGCCGTCATCATAGTGGACGGTGACCGGGGCTACGACGCCAGGACGACGCGCAGGGCGATCGAGTTGGTCCTCGCGCTTGCGAAGCGTCCGACCAGGCTCGAGGTCACCCAGACGTCGAAGGTCCCCGTGGGCTACGGCTTCGGTGCGAGCGCCGCCTCCGCCCTCTCGGCGGTCATCGCCTCGGCTGCCGCACTGGGGGTCAGGGACAGCAAGGAGGCACTCGCCACGCTCGCCCACGCGGCGGAGATAGCGGAGAAGACGGGGGTCGGCACCGTGTCGGTCATCTACGCCTTGGCGGGGGCAGTCGCGGTCACAGCCCCGGGGCCTCCCGGGACTGCGGCCCTCCTCAAGGTCAGGTCGCCCCGAGGGACTAGGATAGTGACGGCCTCTGTCGCCCCGTACGACAAGCGGCTGACGCTCTCCTCAGAGCGGGCGATGCGGAAGACCAACAGCCTGGGAGACGAGGCGCTCGCGAGGTTCCTCCAGGACCCCACCCTGGACAACCTGGGAGCCCAGGGGGAGCGCTTCTCCCGCGCGCTCGGCCTGGAGACCGCCGAGGTGAGGAAGCTCGAGGCGGCGGCGAAGAGGGCGGGGGCGGCCCACGCCAGCCAGAACATGATAGGCTACGCAGTCCACGCGGTCGCGGACGAAGACTCGTGCCGTGGCGTGGCGGCGGCCCTGCGCAGGACCGCGCCCTCGGCGAGGGTGGACGTCTTCAGGCTCGGCTCGACTGTCGCGGGGCTCGTCAGCGGCAGACGACGAGCCCTCTCGGCGACCTAGTGAGGGGGGAGGGCTTGCTCCCCACCAGGAGCGTGTCTTCGATCCTCACGCCGAACCTTCCGGGGAAGTACACCCCGGGCTCGCAGGTGACGACGTCGTCCGGCGACAGCGTGTCCCTGCTCAGGCGGCTGATCCCCGGCGGCTCGTGTATGTCGATCCCCACCCCGTGCCCGACCCCGTGGTTCAGCCTCTCCTCCAGCCCGTGCTTCCTGAGGACCTTGAGCGCCGCCTCGTGCGCGTCCCTGCCGGTGGTCCCGGCGGACATCGTCGCCATCGACTCCCCCTGGGCTTCGAGCACCGCGCCGTAGGCCTTCTTCATCTCCGGGGACGCCCTCCCGACGGCGAAGGTCCTCGTCTGGTCGGTGTTGTACCCCTCGAACCTGAAGAATATGTCCGCCACGACGAAGTCGCCCTCCTTCAGCCTCCTCGCGCTGAGCTCGCAGTGCGGGAAGGACCCGTTCTCCCCCGACGCGATGATGATCGGGGCCAGCCCCGAGTCGGACCCGGAGGGGGTCAGCATCCTCTCGGTGGCGAGCTTCATGACCTCTGCCCCGACCTCCCACTCCGAGACCCCCGGCCTCAGCAGCCCGGGGAGAGCCGCGTAGATTTCGTCGACCTTCTCCGACGCCTTCTGGATCCTCTCGACCTCGGACCTGTCCTTCTTCCGGCGAGCCTCCAGGAAGAGCTCCGGCCTCCGCTCCGGCGCTCCCCTGCCTGGCGAGATCGTCCCGTAGTCGTCTATGACGGCGCCTCCGCTTCCCGCCTCCTTCACCACCGCCGAGGATACCTCGGCCCAGGTCCTGACCTCCTTGACCTCGACCTCGTGGCCCAGCTCCCCGACCCTCCTCGCCTCAAGCGGGGACGTTATGACGACCGTTTTGTCCGAATAGACCACCCCGGCCCCTCCTCCCCAGAATCCGGTCAGATAGAACAGGTTGGCGCCGGTCGCGGCCACGACGGCCTTCCCCTCAGCCAGGGAAAGCACCTTCTTCCGCCTTTGGGCATATGGAGGCATGTTCCGGCCGACCCTGCAGAGTCCTTATATCCCTTCTCGGCGGTCTCGCTGAAGGGGCAGTCCGCAGGGTGACGTACATTCGGAGGCTAGAGCTGAGAGGGTTCAAGTCCTCCGGCCCCAAGACGACCGTGATCAACTTCGAAAAGGGGTTCACCGTGATCACCGGACCGAACGGCAGCGGGAAGTCGAACATAGCAGACGCGATCGCCTTCGCGATCGGGGAGAACTCGCCGAAGGCCCTCAGGGCCGGCAACGGGCGGCTCCCCGGTCTGATCTACGACCCGAAGGGAGGAGACACCCCTGGGGCGAGCAAGCCCACCACGTGCAGGGTGACGCTCCAGTTCGACAACTCGGACCGCGAGATCCCGGTGGACTCCGACCTGGTGACCGTCACGAGGGAGCTGAAGGACGACGGGGAGAACGTCTACTACCTGAACGGGAGGAAGTCGACGAGGACGTCGCTGGCTGACATCCTGGAGCTGGCGGGGCTGACGCCAGGAGGCTTCAACATCGTCGCGCAGGGGGCCGCGACCAGGGTCGCCGACCTCTCCCCCGAGGAGAAGCGGAAGCTCGTGGAGGGGCTGGTCGGGATATCGAGGTTCGACGAGAAGAAGGCGGAGGCGCAGAGGCAGCTGGGGCAGGCGGACCACAGGCTCGAGGTCGCGATGGCGCGCATCGGGGAGATGAAGGGGACGCTGGAGGCGCTGGACTCGCAGCGGACGGAGCTGGTCAGGTTCAACCTCCTCGGCGACCAGATCAACTGGCTGACGGCGGTGGGGACCTCGAAGAGGATAGCCGAGCTGCGCGAGAGGGTGTCGTCCCTGAAGGCGCAGGAGGCCGAGGAGGAGGCGAGGGTCGCGGAGCTCTCGGCCCGGGTCGCGGAGTACGAGAGGAGGGTGTCGCAGGTCGAGGACGAGAAGTACAAGTTCATCCGCGACGTCGTGCAGGGAGGCTCGTCGGGGCCGATCGACCTCCAGCTTCAGCTGACCGACGTCAGGAACGAGCTTTCTTCGCTCGAGGAAGAGCTGAAGTCGGCGCAGGAGTACGTCGCCCAGCTCGAAGGGGAGACCGTCCCGCAGCTCAAGCAGACCGTGTCCTCCAAGCAGAGGGAGGTCAACGCAGCGTCCTCGAACGTGAGGGGGCTGACGGACGACATCTCGAAGCTCGACGCGAAGCACACCGAACTGAAGGAGAGGCTCAAGCAGCACTTCCTCGCAGGAGAGGAGCTGAGGGGGACGATCGAGAAGAGGGCCAGGCAATCGGCCCGGGTGCAGGTGAAGATAGCCGACGTCGGCGAGAAGCTCGCGCAGGCCGAGCTGGCGACGAAGGCGGCGGAGGCGAGCCTTGGGGTGGAGAAGAAGAGGCTCGACGAGCTGAAGCTCAGGGTCGACGGGTACTCGCAGGTCCTGGAGAAGATAGAAAGCGACACCGCCGAGCTGTCGCGCCTGTCGGAAGGCTCGACGAAGGAGCTGGGGGCGATAGAGGACAGGCTGGCCGCCGCCCAGGAGACGAGGGACAGGCTGGTCGACTCCATCGACGGGGCTTCGAAGATCCTGCAGAGGGCGACCGCGGAGCTCTCCAGGGAGGAGGCGTTCAGGCACCTTTCGGAGAGCATGGCGGGGGAGCGGAGCGGCCAGACGAAGCTCCAGGAGCTGTGCGACGGGGGAGGGGTGCCGGGGTACGTGGGGAGGCTGGGGCAGCTCGTCAGATACCCGCCGGACTACGCGAAGGCGGTCAACGCGGTCATGGGGCGGTGGCTGGGCGCCTTCGTCGTCCAGGACCTGAAGTCGATGACGCGCCTGATCAGGGCCGCGAAGTCGGTGAAGGCGAAGGCGTTCTCGGTGATACCGCTCAGCGAGGTCAGCGGCACGAGGGGGCTGGAGTTCGAGCGCTCCGCGGGGGTGGTCGGGCCCCTGGCCAGGGTGCTGAAGTGCGACCCCGAATTCGAGGGGCTGGTGAACTTCCTCGCCGGGGACGCGGTCGTCGTCGAGACAGAGGCGATCGGGTACATCGTGGCGTCGGAGGGGGTCAGGGCCGTGACCGCGACCGGCGAGACCTTCGAGCCCGGAGGGAAGGCGTTCACGTTCGGCTACCAGGAGATGATGGTGAACCTGATGGAGGGGCTGGAGAACATAGAAGGGATGGGGGAGATCGAGGACGCCGTGGGGGCGCTGAGGGGGGCCATCGAGCGCAGGAGGTCGGAGCTCGGCGCGCTGGAGACGGACACGAGGGGGATGATGAAGGACAGGGTGAAGAGGATAGTCTCGGTCACCAGCCTGAGGGCGGAGGCGACGACGATAACGAAGCTCGCCAACAGGTACAGGAGCATTTTCAGGGCGATAGCGTCGGAGTACCAGAAGCAGGAAGGCGTGGTCAAGAGGATGGAGGCCAAGCTGTCCGTCAGCGAGGCGAGGCGCGACTCGATGGCCAGGGGGATGGCCGCCCTCCGCCAGTCGCTCGCCGACACGCAGGCCCTGGGGCTCGACCAGATGCTGGCGGAGCTCGAGGGGGCGAAGCAGTCGCTGTCGTCCGAGGTGGACTCGGTCAGGGGGAGGATATCCGACCTGGACCTGGCCCTGTCGAGGGAGAAGTCCAACCTCGAGAACGTCCTGCGCAGGGCGCTCGAGGAGAACGAGTCGGACCTCGCCGCGGCCACGGAAGACCTGAAGACTCACAAGGAGTTCGCCAGGGAGTCGCCGCGGAGGGTCAGGGAGCTGAGCGAGCAGAAGGAGCGCCTGGAGGAGGACATCCGGAAGCTGCTGGAGTCCTCCAAGAGGAGCCAGCCGGTGATCGACGAGTACGACGGCAGGATCAGGCGGCTGAAGGAAGAGAGGGACTCGGCGTCCAGGTCCGTCGCCTCGGCCCAGAAGGAGGCCGCGGGGGTCTCCTCGCAGGTCGGGTACGCGACGGAGAAGCTCGAGGAGGCGCTCGGGAGCCTGAGGATGCTGGGCTACCAGGAGGAGCTCAGGGTCTTCGACGGCAGCGACGAGATGCTGTCGGCCCTGCGCGCGGAGTACGACAACGTGTCGGGGTCGGTCAACAGGAGCGCCGACAAGCAGTACTCCGACATGTACGTCAGCTACAAGAGCCTCTCGGTGAGGAACAACGAGCTCGAGCGCGAGAGGAACTCCATCGTCGAGTTCATCCAGAAGGTGGAGGCCGAGAGGAAGGGGGTCTTCGGCACCGGCTTCGACAAGGTGAACAGCACGTTCAGGTCGATCTTCTCGACCCTCGCCGAGGGGACGGCGGAGCTCCGCCTCGAGGACCCCGACGACATCTTCTCGGGCGGGGTCCTGATGTACGCGGACTTCGGCAACGGCATGCGGGAGTCCTCCCAGCACAGCGGAGGGCAGAGGGCGGTCGTTGGGGTCTCGATGATACTCGCGATGCAGTCCGTTCAGACCCACCCGTTCTACCTCTTCGACGAGATCGACGCCGGCCTCGACGCGGTGAACTCCGCACGGCTGGCCCGGCTCCTGCGCGAGAAGTCCGGCGAGGCCCAGATGATCGCGATTACCCTGAGGGACACGTTCGTGGCGGACAGCAGCATCACCTACGGCGTCTATTCCGCGGGCGGGGTCTCGAGGGTCGTCCACTACAGGCCGGCGGGGGTGCCAGCCGGTGGCTGACCAGTCGCAGCTCTCGCGCCCTCCGCTGAACGTGCTGATCGACCCGTCCCTTCTGAAGAAGAGGGGGCTGTGGGAGGTCAACCTGTCGGAGCTCCTCGACCTCTTCCTGAAGGCGATCAGCGCGGACCTGATGGACATGAGGGCGGCGGGGACCGCCGTGCTCTCGTCCGCGTCGATCTACAGGCTCAAGGTCGAGTCCCTCTTCCTGTTCGAAAGGCTCAGGGCGCAGAGGAGGCAGATAGACTCCGCCGAGCCCCCGCAGCTCATAGTCATGCCCTTCAGGTACGAGCTCTACTCGACCGACGTCGAGGAGCTCTTCGACGAGCTCGGGCGCCTGCTGCAGGAGATAGTCGCCGACGAGAAGGGCGGAGCCGAGCGGGGCCTCCTCCCGGTGCCGGATCTCCCGCCCCCGAACTTCGACGACTACGTCATACCGATTCAGGCGATGCTGAGCGAGTACAGGAAGGCGCTGGTCGAGAGGCTGCTCTCGGCGGGGAGGGCCATGCTTTCTGAGCTTGTCGCGGGGCTGAGCCCGGTCGACGCCGCCAGGGTCTTCATCCTCCTCCTCTTCATGGCGAACGACGGGGAGGTGGTCATCACCCAGGAGGAGGGTGACGAGGACGCCCTGGTGGTGTCGGTGGGTCAGCTTGGCTAGCCCGGCCCCGTCGCCGACGCAGGAAGAGATGCTCGCCCGCGTCGAGGCCGCCCTCTACGCGTCGGGTCGCCCCTTGGACGCCCCCCAGCTCGCGAAGGTCGCGGGGACCGCCTCGGAGAGGAGGGCGGTCGCGCTCGCCAGGGAGGTGGCCCGGGCCGTGAACTCCGCCATGAAGTCGGTGGAGGTCACCGAGTACCCCGGGAGCCGGTTCGCAATGCAGCTGAAGGCGGAGTTCACCCCCGTCGCGAGGAGGTTCGCGACGCGGCCCCTGCTGTCGAAGGGCGCCCTGAAGACGCTCACGTTCGTCGCCTACTTCCAGCCCATCTCGTCGGGGGACCTGGTCCTGAGGCGCTCGTCCGCGGCGTACCAGCACATCAGGGAGCTGGAGGAGGTCGGGTTCGTGGTGAGCGACAAGGCGCCGAGGGGGAAGTCGTACCGGACCACTGACAGGTTCGCGGAGTACTTCGGCCTGAGCGTCGACCTCCCGTCGATGAAGAGACAGCTCGAAGGCAGGAACCTCTCGATTCCCAGAAACCCTTAACACCCCGTGGACGGCGGGGCGACTCGGTGAAAAATCCGGCTTGACCCGCTCTCTCGAGAACCTGACGAAGCGGAGGCGGACCGGAGGGAGGGGGAGGGCGTACAGGGGCAGGCGCGCGTTCGAGCGTGACGGCTACGCGGTGGAGCCGGTCGTAGGCGCGGTCACGAAGCGGACTTTCAGGGAGCGGGGAGGCTCCAGCTCGACGGCCCTGGTCACGGCGGACGTCGCAAACGTCTCGGACAAATCCGGCAAGACCACGTCGTCCAAGATACTCAGGGTCAAGAAGAGCCCGGCCAACAGAGACTACGAAAGGAGAGGGGTCATCACCCGGGGTGCGGTCATCGAGACGGAGGCGGGGGAGGCTGTAGTGACGTCGAAGCCTTCCGACGACGGCGTCGTCAACGCGGTCGTCTCCAAGAAATGAAGGAATACGAAAGGCAGGTCTTCTGGCTCGACTACTTCAGCTCCGAGCTGAAGAGGAGCGAGGGGAGGCGGGTACCTCTCAGCATAGCCACGAGGGCTCCGACACTGCAGGAGCTGGAAGAGGCCTGCCGGAGGCTCGGGCTCCAGCCGATCCCTGCCGCGGCCCGCCGCCCCGGCGCGTCGTGGAGGGCGTCCGGATACGTCAGCGTCGTCAAGACGAAGCCCAAGGCCGGGGCCCTGGTGAGGATAGCCAGGACGCTCGCGACCGTCAGGGGGGACGGGCAGAAGGGGAAGCCGCCGGGTCAGAAAAAACACGAAGCTCCCGCGAAGACTTAATAGTAAGAATGCGAGCATGCGCGGCTCTTGTTCAAAGTCGGCCAAATCCTGCACCAGGCGAGGAGCGGCCGGCTCATAGTCAGACTTTCTAGTGACGTGAGGCCGGGGGCGGTCCTCCTCGACGAGAAGGGTCGGAAGCTCGGAAGGGTCGTTGAGCTCATCGGCCCCGTCGCCGCGCCATACGCGTCCTTGACCGTCGCCACTAACCGGCTGGGAAAGCCCGGAGACGGCGCTTTCGCCAGCGGGTGAAGCTGGTGAGCCTGTACGGTGTCGGCAGGGACGACAGCTTCCGGACCGCCTGCCCGGTCTGCGGCAACACCCTGATCGGTGACGCGGAGAAGGGGGAGGAGGTCTGCCCGCTCTGCGGCTACGTCACCTCGGCGCCGGCTGACTCTGGACCGGAGTGGAAGGCGATGGACATGGAGGAGAAGAACCGCAGGGTCAGGGTCGGAGCGCCGACCACCCTGGCGCTCCACGACATGGGCCTGACCACCGAGATAGGCAGGTCCGGGCGCGACTCGAGGGGGAAGTACCTCGACCCGAGCATGAGGACCAACATGGAGAAGCTCAGGAAGTGGCAGAGCAGGTCGAGGACCAGCACCAGCGAAGAGAGGGGGCTGTCAAACGTCCTCGGCAAGATGGGCGAGCTCTGCAGCGCCCTGAACCTCCCGGACAACGTGAAGGAGACCGCCGCCAAGATATACCGGGACTCGGCGAAGAGGAAGGTCGCGAAGAGCAAGTCGATCATAGGGATGACCGCGGCCACGGTCTACCTCGCCTGCCGCAAGTGCGGGGTCTCCAGGACGCTGAAGGAGGTCGCCAGGGCGGCCAACATGGACAAGGGGAGCGTGGCCCGCTATTTCCGGCTCGTCTTGAAGGAGGTGGAGAAGGAGTACGTCCCCCCGCCCTCGGTCGAGAAGTACATCTCGAAGCTCGTGAACACGGCCAAGATCGACCCCAAGGTCGAGCGCCTTGCGCTATCCCTCGCGGGGAGGGCGACGGACCCGAAGATAACCAGCGGCAAGGCCCCGGCCGGGCTGGCCGCGGCCTACGTCTATCTCTCGTCGGTGATGTACGGAGCGCACCTGCCGCAGAGGGAGGTGGCGGAGTTCGCCGAGGTCACCGAGGTCACCGTGAGGAACAGGTGCAGGGACATATTGGAAAACTTCGTGATCAGGCAGGAGTTCTCGCCCGCCAAATGACGAAGCCCCCAGCCAAGGGGAAGGGGAAGCCCCAACGCAAGGCCGAGGCGAAGCCCCAGAAGGCCGCCCCCCAGCCCGTGGAGAGGACGGAGGAGGAGCTGGTCGACCTGACGTCGCGCGTCTACAAGCTGGTCGTCGAGCGGGGGCGGGACGGGGTCCTCCAGAGCGAGATCTGGAAGGAGCTGGGGCTGACCAGCAGGGACGGCTCGCGGCTCGCGATACGCCTCGAACGGCGCGGGCTGATAGGCAGGGTGAAGGTGCTCGAGGACGGGCGCTGGACGTACAAGCTCACCCCGCTGCGGTTCCCGACGGACATGGCGTCGATAGAGAAGGCGCCGTGCATCACCTGCCAGTTCGAGCCGAAGTGCTCGGTGGACGGGGAGGTGAGCCCCTACGTCTGCCCGTGGATAGGGCCGTGGGTGATAGCGGAGCAGAAGGGGCTGCAGGTCCCGGCCGCTCCGAGCGCGATAGTCGCAGGCTGAGGTGAGGGGGGCGAAGGCGGAGGGGCCGACGACCCCGTCGGCATGAGGCTGCAGGAGGCACGGCGGGACCTCTACCGGAGGCTCGCGAAGGAGCAAGGCTACAAGAGCAGGGCCGCGTTCAAGCTGATCCAGGCGGCCGAGAAGTACAGATTCCTCGAGGAGGGGATGAGGGTGGCGGACTTCGGGGCGGCCCCTGGGGGGTGGCTGCAGGTCGCGGCAAAGGCGGTCGGCCCGGCAGGGAGGGTCGCCGGGGTGGACCTGCGCGAGATCCACGTGAAGGAGAAGAACGTCAAGACCTTCGCGATGGACATCGCCGACCCGAAGGTCCCGGCGGCGGTCTTGGGAGCGCTCGGCGGCCAGGCCGACGTGGTCCTTTCGGACCTGGCGCCGTCGGTCTCCGGGGTCTGGGAGCTCGACCAGGTCAGGCAGGCAGACCTGACGGTGGCGGTCCTCGCAGTCTCGCGCACCGTCCTGAAGCCGAGGGGGGACGCCTTCCTCAAGCTCTTCGAGGGGGAGGGGTCCCGAGAGATCAGGGACAGGCTGAGGGTCGGCTTCGGCGTCGTCAGGGCGATGAAGCCCGCGGCCAGCAGGAGCGTCAGCTCCGAGCTCTACTACTACTGCTCCGGCTGGGACCCTGAAGCCGGGGGCGCCCCCGCGGAGTCACCTCCCGCAGTAGTAGATGCAGGCCAGGACGAGCAGGGCTGAGGCCCCGATCAGCTCCGACGCGTAGTGCGGGTAGACGGACGTCGCGAACGAGGCGAGCATCACCGCGGCCACGGCCCCCCCGTAGGCCCCCTCGCGCCTCCTGTGCGCCCTGATGACGCGCGAAGCGAGCTCGCTGGCGGCCGCGTCGACCCCCGTGGGGGACTCGAGGACCGAGGAAGCCTCGTAGCCGAAGGCCAGGCTCTCGGTCGCCAGGACGATAAGAAGCGCCGCCGCGACGTACGTCAGCGCGGCAGGGAGGAACGCGGTCATGGCCACGGCGAGCGCCGGATACATCAGCCACCCCGACGCCATCGTGACGACAGGGCGCTTCCAGGCGAACCCGGCGAGGAGCCCCGCCCCGCCGCAGGCGACCAGCACGGCTGCGAGGGCGCTCCACAGGAACGCGGCCGAGGCCCCCCCTGCGACCAGCAGCAGGACCGCCACCGGCTTTCCGCTCACGCCCCGGCCCTCCCCGGCGGCTCGACCAGCCCTTCTCCCTTCCTCCACAGGTATACGTTCGAGTACGGGGCCAGCATCGCCCTGAACGACTCCCTCTCGGCAGCGGCGAACCTCCTGCCGAACTGCGCCTCCCCGGGCTTCAGGACCCGCTGGCCTTCCAGGGCCGCCTCCTCGCTCTCGAGCGTGTCGACGAGCAGCGAGTTGCAGGCGAACCCCTTGTCCGCGAGGGATACGACTGTGTCGAAGAGCGCCTGGCTTGGCCAGGCGAAGACGAAGAACAGGGTCCCTCCTCTGAGCTTGTACTGCTTCCTGTAGAACATCTCAAGGAAGAGCTCGGTGTGCTTCATGCTCCAGACGTCCCCCTCCTGGGAGTCGACCAGGTTCTCGACCATCACCTTCAGGTGCCTTGGGCCGAAGCCTGGGCCGATCTTCTTCAGGACCCTCCCGACCACCATCATCCCCACCCTGTCACCCGACCTGATGAGGGTGCTCGCGAGCTCGTAGGAGGCCGTGATCACGTCGGCCCTCCCGCTCCACCCCCCGACCCTGGGGAGGCTCTCTGAGCTCAGGTCGACCGTCACTATGCAGTCCAGCCCCCTCTCCACCCGCCGCTCGTTCACGAGTGTCCGGGCCAGCCTCGCGCTCGCCTTCCAGTTGACGTCCTTCAGGGGGTCTCCCGGGACGTAGGCCCTCATGCTCATGTACTCGAGCCTCCCCCCCTTGAACCTCGAAGGGGTCGCCCCCGACCACCCGAAGGGCCTCGCCGGTCCCGGGTCCAGTGTCTTGACGAGCCTCCTCGGGTAGACCCTGACGGCGGTCCCTATCTTGAACTCCGACGTCTTCTCGGCGAGCCCGAACATGGACTCGGCCTTCACGCTGCAGGAGCCGAACGAGTACTCCCCCGGCTCCCTGAAGCCCAGTTCGTACCTCAGGGTGGCCTTCTCCCCCGACTTGAGCCCGGACAAGAGCGTGGTGGACCCCCTGGCGACCTCGGACAGCCTCGGGGGCGAGTCCCGCAGCAGCACCCTCTCGACGTCGGCCCCACGGTTCTCCACGCTGACCTCCACCAGGACCCTGTCCCCGAGCAGCGCCTTGGGCTCCGAGACCGTCCTCGTGACTGCCAGGGCCTTCCCCGGCTCGGGGACCCCCCTGGCGAGGTCGAGGGCGACGAAGACCAGGACCGGGACCGCGGCGAGGCCGAAGTACGCCCCGGTTATGGCCGAGACCCACAGTCCGGCGAGCGCTATCGCGGTCGCTGCCAGGAGCTCAGCTTTCAGGCTCGCTTACCTTCGGCACCGGCGTCTGGGCGACCGCCTTTTCGATGACCCTCTCCTGCCGGACCCCCTTCAGCTCGACGTCCGCGTTGAGGACCAGCCTGTGGGCCAGGGCCGGGACCGCGAGCCCCTTCACGTCGTCGGGGGTCACGAAGCTCCTCCCGCTGCACGCGGCCTTCGCCCTGCAGAGCCGGTAGAGGTGTATCGAGCCTCTCGGGCTGACCCCGACCTCAACGTCGGGGCTCTGCCGGGTGGCGGAGACTATCCCCACGATGTACGACCTGATGTCGTCGTCCACGTAGACCCCCTCGAGCTTCGACTGGAGCTCTATGAGCCTCTCGGGCCCGACGACCTCCTCGACGTCCCGGAGCTCCTCGCCCTGCGGCTTCTGCATCCCGAGTATGGCCTCCTCGTCCCCCCTCGCCGGGTAGCCCATCCTGAGGCGCAGCGCGAACCTGTCCATCTGGGCTTCGGGGAGGGGGTACGTCCCCTCGTACTCTATCGGGTTCTGCGTCCCGAAGACGACGAAGGGCTCCGGGAGCGGGAAGGTCTGGTTCTCGGCCGTCACCTGCCTCTCCTGCATCGCCTCCAAGAGGGCCGACTGCGTCTTGGGGGGCGACCTGTTGATCTCGTCTGCCAGCAGCACCTGGGTGAAGACGGGGCCCTTCATGAAGCGGAAGCCCTTGGCGCCGTCGAGGACGAAGGTCCCGGTCACGTCGGCGGGGAGCAGGTCGGCTGTGAACTGCACCCTCTTGAACTCGCACCCGGTGGCCTTCGCCACCGCCTTGGCCAGGGTCGTCTTCCCCAGCCCCGGGAAGTCTTCGAAGAGTATGTGCCCCGCCGTCAGGAGGTCGTACGCGACAAGCTCCACCACCTCCGACTTGCCGATGATGGCCTTCGACACCGACCCGACCAGCCTGTCGCGGAACCCGACGAACTCCGAGACATCCATTCGGGCCCCGTCCCGGGGTTAGTCAGATAAACCGTGCGGGGGGCGGCTCGCTTCCACGCGCGCGGCGTGCGCAGCCTCGGTCGCCATGGTCTTGAGCTGGTCGGCCTTGAGCCCCTGCCAGCCCTCCTCGCCGAGCAGGGCGCGCTCGAAGGGGGAGGGGGACCTCATGGCCTTCACGGGGTCGAACTTGATCCTGGAAAGGAGGACGTAGTGGGCTATCCTGCTCCTCGGATAGGCGGACCCCCGCGGGGGCTCGGCCGCCGGCGTGGGGCTGACCCTCTTGATCCCCTCGACGACCACCAGGACCTCGACCGC
>JASHUK010000134.1 GCA_030040055.1 Nitrososphaerales archaeon
GTAACCGCCCCTCGTGAGCTGCGTGAGCCTCGGGGACAGCTTCCTGACTAGGCCCGAGTCCATGTCCGCAGCCGGCGCGTGCCTGCTTTTAGGGTTGGGGGAAGGGCGGGCGACAGATGGATGGTGCGGCGTGCGGGACTCGAACCCGCGCAAGTGGCTCTCTCCTCGGATATTGGGAAGCCACTATCCTAACCACTGGATCAACGCCGCAGGCGCAGTACCTGCACCCTCTCCCAATGAGACCCTTAATTTGACTTCTGGGAGGCTACGTCCCTTCCATGACTTTCTTCAGCTGAAGGGCCCCGCTCCTAATCTCGAGGTCGTACACCTCGTTGACATCCAGCCTGATGCCCAGCATGTCGTACTCCGTCTCAGTGAGCACCATCGTGACCTTGGCGAAGCCCAGGTCCCTCATCGGCGGTATGAGCCCCATCGACTGCAGCTGGGAGACCATCCCCTGGATGACCCGTCCCTCGTCGCCCGCCGGGAAGCCGTCCGGCCGCCGGGGGTCCCTCACCTCGACCAGCTCGATCTGCTTTGCAGGGAACCCGGTGTTGGGGTCGGCAACGCTGCTTATCCTGTTTACCTTGACTCTGGCCATGCCGGCACTCGCTCGGGGTTGGGTATAAACGGGTTCTTCGCCGTGAGGTCTACTGGGGGATGTCCGAGGCAGCCTCTCCCTGCTCGTCGGGCGGCGGAGCGCCTCCTTCCTGGCCTTGCTCCCCGAGCAGAGCCTCCACGTCGTCGGGGGATATCACCCTGGCCATGGAGAGGTTGACAAGGCTGTTCGCAGAGGCCTCGCCCGTCAGCCTTCCGAACCTGCCCCGCTGCTCCCTCCACTTCAGCTTCGTGTTGCCGCTCTTCGACGTGTAGATGACCCCGAGGATGTCTCTTGCGTTGACGAAGGTGATGTCGCGTATCTTCTTCAGGTCGACCTTGTCGACGGCCTCGATGTATATCGATCCCTGGTCCCCCTCCTTCTCGGGGAAGACTTCTGGGTCGCGCATGTACGACTCGGGGATGAAGCTCCTGCAGGTGCTGTTGATCAGGAACCTTCTGAAGCCCTCGAGGTTGCACGTAAAGTCGAGCTCGACCATCCTCCGTCCCGTGAGACAGAACAGGTAGCCGCTATAAAGCGATTTGTTTCGGCCGTCGGTGCACTCCGACTGGGGACGGGAGTCGGGAGCAATGCTTGGCACCTCGCCGGTGAAGCGGCTCCAGCCCGAAACGTCTAAGGGATTCACATGCAACTCTCCCTTCGCGGACGATGACCGGATTAGCCGACCGATTGAACAAATGAGGTCGATTTTGAGTCGGGAGTCCGCAAGTCTACACAGGCAGCGTGTCAGAACCGGGTTCAGCAGGGTGGATGTGCGTCGCCTAGCCGTGTCCTTGAGGGCCCGAGAGCTGCTCTGGCTCAGATTAAGATAGAGGCCATAACAACGCCCTTCGAGCGCGGGAGTGGTGCGGTTCCTCTTGAGAGTCAAGGGTGCTTACAGGGAAAGGGGCGTCTTCCTCAATTCCGTCCGGTCCATTGCCGGCGAGCTCGGGTCGCAGGTGAGAAACCCAAAGTGGACCTCCTACGGTGCCCTCGAAGTCGACGTCTTTCCCCCTTCCGCGTCCGACTTCGAGATACTGCTCGCCGCCCTCCAGCCGCTCGGACCAGTCGAGTTCTACCGAGACTTGGGGAAGGCCCCTCCCCATAGGACCAGGCGGGAGACCTTCTCTGAAGCTCGTAGTCTGTTCAACGCGGAGAGGTACTGGGAGTGCCACGAAGTGCTGGAGGAGGCGTGGCGCAACATGCAAGGCGACGAGAAGTCCTTCACACAGGGGGTGATACTTCTGTGCGCCGCATTCGTCCACCATCAGAAGGGCGAGGAGACAGTAGCTCTCGGCGTCCTCGCCAGGGCTGTCAAGCAACTCTCGTTCCCGGGAGGCTCTCTGGAGGGGTTCGACGCAGAGAAACTGCGAGGACGCTCTGAAAGCATCATGTCGGACGGGAAGTTCGTCCCCTTCGAGATCTAACCGAAGACGGGCAGGTTCATCGGATTGGACTGTTCAGACACAGGCGCTCCCATGCGAGCCGCGACCACGCAAAGCACGAAGCTGACCCCTCCCAAACCCAGCGTCAGCCAGGCCGCCCATCCCAGGGGGCCTGTGCCGTAGACGGCGGCCCCTGCCCCTAGTATCGAAAGGATGGCCGGGGCGTAGAATATTCTTCTGGGACCGACTATCGCTCCTATGCAACCCAGGGCCAGCACAACGTCCACGAGAATGACCGCGTCCGACTGCAGACCTCCCGATGAAGCTGGCAGAACCTTCCCGAGGGTGGCCGCAATCCCCCATGCCGCCGTTACAAACCCTACTGCTACGGCCGTTTTCCCGAGTATCTGCGACCTACTTCACCATCGCAAGCCGGTAGTATCCAGCCTCGATGTTCTCGTTGATGTGGTCCTTGACGAGGAACAGCCGGTGGATCGGAAGCTGGACGTCTGGCCCCAGAGTGTAGTCGTCCCCCACCACGAACTCCAGCGTCTGCCCGTCCCGGCACGCGTGAGCGACCTTCTTCCCCGGCTTAACGCCCAGGCTGTTCATGTAGACGTCTTTCGTCGTCGTGCAGGTCAGTATCCCCCACTGTTCCCCCTCCTGCAGCGTCTCGAAGCCCACGCTCGGCTTCAGCCCCTCCCCGTACCTCTTGTCGTCGCAGAACAGCGTCCCGCACTTCCGGCAGCTCCACACGTCGACCACCCCCTGAAGGTAGTTGTCCCTGTTCACGTTCACCATCCCAGTGAAGACTATCTCGTGGTCGCAGGAGGACATTCGTTCTACCTGCCCTCTCCGCCCCTTTTCTCCATTGCGGCCTCGTAGATGGGGATCAGCTCCAATATGAGCCTGTCCACCCGCATCCTCCTCTCGTTGACTTCCCTGACCATCTTCTCCCTCCACGTCCTGTAGCCGTTTGCCACTGCCAGCCTGGGATGCACGGGGATGTACCGCTTCCCGTCCCCCGAGAGTATCACCATCCCGCCGGCCTTGAGCCGCCTTACCTCTTCGCTCTTGTTCGACGACGGAATCGACCCCTCCCTCAAGACAAGCAGGTAGAGGCGGGCCTCGTCCTCGGACAGCTCGGCCTCGCTGACCAGGGCCCTCAGGACCTCTTCCTGCTTCGGGCTTCGCCGTCCGCTCAAACCTTCGACGTCCCCGTCGAGTCCCAGAGGAACTCGAAGTAGTCCCGGGCGAAGCTCGCGAGCCCGTGGTGGGAGGCCCAGATGGCCAGGGGGACGGCCCCCTGATCCCCGCCGCCGAGGAGGAGTATCACTTCCCGCGAGTCGGATATCAGCCCGCCGCCGTACATCGTCTTCCTCACCCTGACTTCGGCCAGCCTCGACAGGCGCCCCAGCCCCTCGGGGGGTATCTCTGGCGAAGTGAGTATCAGGCTCTTGACCCCCTTCTCCTTGAGGGCGACCAAGAGTGGGTCGAACCTCTCCGTCAGGGCCCCGAGCTGCGGCGGCAGGGCCACGAGCAGCTCCGTCCTGCAGTTCAGCAGCAGGTTCTTCACTCTCGACACTATCTCGTTCGTCCCCCTCATCAGCCAGATGTCCTGCTTCTCCTGCTCCCCCCGGCTCACGTAGATCCCCATCAGCTCCTCCAGGGCCAGCTGCTCCCGCTCCTTCCTCTCCGTCTCCTGCCTCGACCTCAGCTCCTCGAGGGCCGTGTCAGGGGGCCTCGCGGTGTAGACTATCGGCCTGCTGAGCTGTTCCTCGACCCACCCCTTCCTATGCAGCGACTCCAGTGAGTCGTAGACCTTCGAGTAGGGTATCCTGGCCTCCCGGCTGACGTCGCTGGCTGTCATCGTCCCCCCCTTCAGGAGGGCCACGTAGGCCTTGATCTCGCTCCCTGTCAGCCCCAGCCCCTCCAAAGCGGTCGCCGTCCTTTCCCCTACGCTCACATCCCGGCCAGCAGCTCAGATTCCTTTAACCTTTCCCCCTCTGTAAAGTTAAAATGCTTATATGCGCTTCCTGCTGAGCCGTCCTCCGAACGTCCCGTCATGGCCCAAATAGCAGACGTAAGTTTAGACCTGAAGAAGCAGTCGGCCAAGGGTAATTTTATCAGACAGACCCAGTCGATCTGCCCTGACTGCAACCGGATCCTCCCGGCTATCGTGTTCGAGAGGGACAGCAAGGTCTGGATGACGAAGACCTGCCCTGAGCACGGCGAGACGGAGGAGCTATACTTCGGGTCGTATGAGATGTACAGCAAGTTTTCGCGCTATTGGAAGGACGGGAAGGGGACCCACGCAGCCAACGTCCCGCTGGACGTCTGCTCTTGCCCCGCGAACTGCGGGCTCTGCTCGAACCACCTTTCGCACACAGGGCTCTCCAACATCATAGTCACGAACAGGTGCGACCTGACCTGCTGGTACTGCTTCTTCTACGTGAAGAAGGGGCTGGAGGGGGCTTACGTCTACGAGCCGACCCTCGACCAGATCAGGGAGATGGGGAGGACCTTGAAGTCGGAACGGCCGGTCGCAGGGAACTCGGTACAGATCACCGGCGGCGAGCCGACGATTAGGGAAGACCTGCCCACCATCATCAAGATACTCAAGGAGGAGGGGGTCGACCACATCCAGCTGAACACGAACGGGATCAACCTGGCGCTGAACCCCGGCCTCGCGAAGAGGCTGAAGGACGCCGGCGTCTCGAACCTCTACATGAGCTTCGACGGCACCACCCCGAAGACGAACCCGAAGAACCACTGGGAGGCACCGTACGCGATCGACGCCTGCCGCAGGCAGGGGATCGGCGTCGTCCTCGTCCCGACCGTGATCAAGTCGATCAACGACCACGAGCTCGGCGACATCATCAAGTTCGGCCAGAGGAACATCGACACTGTCCACGCCGTCAACTTCCAGCCGGTCTCGCTGACCGGTAGGCTGACCAAGACCGAGAGGGCGAAGTACCGCATCACGATCCCTGACTGCATAGAAAGGATCGAGGAGCAGACGAACGGGCAGATCACCAAGGACGGGTGGTTCCCCGTCCCCTCGTGCTCGCCGATAACCGGCTTCATCGAGGCCTTCACAAAGAAGGAGCAGTACGAGCTCTCGATACACTTCGCGTGCGGCGCGGGGACCTACGTCTTCAACGACGTGGACAGGAAGAGGCTCGTCCCGCTGACCGAGTTCGTCGACATCAAGGGGCTGATCGAGTACCTTGACGAGAAGTCTGAGGAGATCTACTCCGGGACCAACCGCTACATCGTGGCCGCGAAGGTCCTGACCAGGATATCGTCCTTCGTGGACAAGGAGAAGCAGCCAAAGAGCCTCAGCTTCGCGAAGCTGATAACGGACGCGCTGGTGAAGCACGACTACTCGTCCATCGGCCAGTTCCACCTGAAGAGCATGTTCATCGGGATGATGCACTTCCAGGACAAGTACAACCAGGACGAGGAGAGGCTCCAGAGGTGCGACATCCATTACCTCACCCCGGACCTGAGGATCATACCCTTCTGCAGCTTCAACGTCATCCCGGAGTGGTACAGGGACAGGATCCAGCAGAAGTACGGGATGCCCATCGAGGCCTGGGAGGCCAAGACAGGGAAGAAGCTGGAGGAGGGGCTGTACAGAGGGACGCTCAGGCGCGGCGGCCACGTGGCCGGATGCGGATGCTCGGCAGGCGAGGGCGGGGAGCCGCTGCCCATCCAGCCGATAACAGGAACCTAGACGGGCCCAGCCACAGGCCGAAGAGCCGCTCAGCCTTCGCGCTTGGCCGAAGATTTCGAGTTCTCCTTCACACGGAACTTGACGATCTTCGTCACAAGGCCGTAGGGTATCGGCTTGTCGAAGGGAAAACGTATCGTGCCGGGCCCGGTCTTGTAGTTCTCGACCTCCTTCTCGAAGGCCGAGACCCCCGAACTCGTGGGAAAGAACCCGATGTGGTCCTTGAAGGCCCCGAAGTGGACGAGATAGCCGTGGAGCTTAAACGTGGGTATCCCATAGCTGATGACCTCCTTCGCTTCGGGGGCAGCCTCGCGCACGGTGCTCCTCATCCTCCTCAGAATCCTCTGTACATCATCTGGATACCGACCTATGTATTCGTCGACAGTCTGCGCCTTCTCGAGTCTCAACTTCGCCCGCACCGACATCCACGCCCGCCAGCCGCGTCCGCTGTCAGGAGAGGCACCCTTGCGGGGGTTCGGCGCCTCCCGATAAAGTCCTCTCTGTGCTCCGGCAGCAAAGCGATGACTCATCGACTCGGAAGATAACGCAGGTTGTCCTGCCTGTATCTTCTGAAGAACC
This sequence comes from Nitrososphaerales archaeon, assembly GCA_030040055.1. Taxonomy (GTDB): domain Archaea; phylum Thermoproteota; class Nitrososphaeria; order Nitrososphaerales; family Gagatemarchaeaceae; genus UBA183. The sequence continues at coordinate 6,299 of JASHUK010000134.1, forward strand.
AGTTCATGAAGGGGCGTTCATCGCCTCGGAGCTGTGAGCGCTCCAGGGTCGTGTAGTACGTCCTCCTCCTGCTGTACTCTATGTTCAACATCGGATAGCCCTCCTTATGAAGAACGAAGTTCATAATCAGTCGGCTGACCCTTCCGTTTCCGTCGGCGAACGGATGGATGGTTACGAACTTGAGATGCGCCAGGCCCGCCAGTTCGACCGGGTTTGTGGGCTCGGCGTGTTTGTACCAGTCGAAGAACTCGTCAAGCCTGGGCTGCAGCTCGACTGGCGAAGGGGGGACGAACCTGCTACCGCTGATCCTGACTCCATGTCTGCGAATCCTTCCGGCTACGTCGGGTTCCGTCTCCGCGAGCAGCCGCCAGTTCCATTCTTGGACGAGTGTCTGCGAGAGACCCCCTCTGAGTCGCAGCATTTCGCGGAAGATCACATTGTGCGCCTCCGCCTCCTTCGCGTCACCTGTCGGTTTCCCGCCAGGGCTGACTTTGCGTTCGAGAAGGTCACTGGTTTCACGGAGTGTCAGAGTTGAGCCTTCGATTCTTTGCGTGTCGTACGTGAACCTGACCGAGAACTCACGAAACGCCTTCTCCCGCGTCGACCCCGGCATCGTTCGCAGCTCCAGGTTGTAGTTTCTCCTGATCTCCTCGAAGTCTCCGAACCACTTCTCCTTGTTTAGTTCGTGCTCGAATCTCCTCTTGGAGGCTTCAAGGTCCTCGGGAAGTTCGACGCCCAGATACTTCGACCTGGTAGTGCGCCTTCCGTCGTCCCTGACCGTGTGCTCCAGGTAGTAGTATAACTTCCCCTTCAGTCTCTTTCTCGCTACTCTGACCAAGGACTCCAGTTAGAGCGACATCTTGATAAAACTTCCTGCTCTCCTCAGTCTGTCACTCTAACCTGGTGGCAGGCAAAGTTAAACCGCGCTGCCGGCAAACCCCGGCCGTCATGGCAAAGCCAACTCCTGTCCCTGTAGGATTCCGCACCGTCACTCCGTATCTCTCCGTGAGCGGAGGCGTGCGGGCGCTCGAGTTCTACAGAAAGGCGTTCGGGGCCAAGGAGATTGCCAGCGCCAGAGAGCAGACCCCCGACGGCAAGCTCATCCACTCCAGGTTCAAGATCGGCAACTCGCTGATCATGCTCTCTGACTCGTTCGAGCCTCCCGCTTCGGGGAGGAGGGAAAGCCCGGTCACCCTTCACATCTACGCCAGGGACATCGACAAGATGTGGGCGAGCGCGGTGGCTGCGGGGGCCAAGGTGGTCATGCCCCTCGACGACCAGTTCTGGGGGGAACGGTACGGTCAGCTGGAAGACCCGTTCGGGCACAAATGGTCCCTTTCGATGCGCGTGAAGATGGACAAGAAGGAGATGGAGCGCAAGCGCAAGGAGGCCATGAAGATGTTCTCGGAGCCGGGCAACTGAGCCTGGCATAGGTCGCTTCTCTCAGCCGTAGATGCCCATCAGCGCCCTGAGCTGCGGCCGGGTGAGCTCGACGCAGGCCCCGCCGGCAGTCCCGACCGACAGCCCTGCCGGGGTCTCTCCCTTCATGACTATCCTGTCGCCCACAGGCTCGCTCCTCGTCGCGTTGAGGGACGCGAGCAGCGCGCCGCGCTCGTCCGGGGCGGGCCAGCCGCGCCTCTCCTCGATGGCCTCCGCCATCTCCCAAAGGAGGGGCTGCCTCGAGGGCTTGACGTCGGCCGAAGGAAGGGAAGGAGCGGCCGTCCCCTCCACTGTACGGCAGACGGCATATCCCGTTATGCGCCCTCCCTCCGTCTGCATGGCGAGCATGTCGAACGGAAGGGACGAGGCCGACCTCACCTCTTCGAGCTTCACGTCGAGGCGCTCCATGCTTCGAGCCAGGAGCCCGGCCGCAGCCCCGCCGTCCAGCGGAAACAGATAGGCGCACCTGTCAGCCAGGACCCTCGACCTTGCCCTCAGCTTGCTTTCCACCGCCCGTGCGGCCCTGGCGGGAGACAGAGCGCGGACCGTGGTGACCAGGAAGACACAAGGACGCTTCCCCCCGAACAGCAGGAGCTTCCCTTCGACCGCGGACATGGCCCTCACCTGCTCGTCTCCCTCGAACCTCACCTCCACGACGGCGTGCCACTGCACCGGAAAGAGGACGCTCCGCAGTAGCACGGAGTCGGGTACGGCCGCGACCCGCCCGAGGAGCCCCCTGACCCGGGCGGCGGGCCAGAACAGGAAGGCGAGGCCGCCCGACAAGAGGAGCAGAACGGAGTACCTGCCCCCTGAAGCAAGGGCCGCCAGAGCCAGGACCAGCAGGGAGAGCCCTGCCCCCCACCGGACGAGCGGCCTCCCCCGGCCCGTAGAGGCGTCGTCCCGGGCCGAGGGCTTGGCCCTGCGCCGCCTGAGCGACCAGGCGAGGTATCCGAACGCGAGCAGCAAGACCGGCCAGGCCCCTAGCGCGAGGGCGACCAGCCCGAAGACTGCCAGGAACGCCTTGGACCATGCGCCCATCAGTGGAACCCCTCTCCGTCCTGCCTGGCGTAGCCGAACCTGGTGTACTCCGCGAGGGCGGGGTGTCTGGCGGCCCAGAGCGCCTTGTTGCTCCCCTCCTTCCCCTCGGGGTTGATCGCTTCGGGGTCCGCGTCCTTGTTCCGGGAAGCCGTCGCCTTCGTCAGCTCGAAGGAGAACTTCGCGTCGTGCCCGAGTATCACCCCGCCGTACGGGATCCTGTCCCACGGGTTGATCGGGTCGATCGAGACGTGGCTCGTCACCAGGACGGATATCCCGAAGTCGATGCAGAGCCTCTGGGCATGGGACAGCAGCATCGCCAGCCCCGCGCTCCTCGCCGGGAGGTCCTGGGTGCTCGGGAAGGACGCCTTGAAGGGCGCCGAGACCGAGTCGTAGACCAGCAGCTTGGCGCCGGTGTCGCGGACGACCTGCGCCAGCGCCGAGTCGTAGGTCGGGGTCTGCCTGAGCCTGAGCTCCACCCTGCCGCCGCTCGAGACTTCTTTCGCCGCGTCGATGCCGTGGAGCCCCAGCAGGTCCACGACCTCGGGGACCTGGATGACTGTCACCGACGCACCTGATCTGTCCGCCTTGACGCTGACCTCTGGGGAGACGACGTCTCCGAGCGCTGCGAGCTGGGACGCCGAGTAGGAGACCCCAAGCCTGTCCAGCGCCGACCCCACCTCATTGATTAGCTGCCCGCGGGTCACCCCTTTCCGTTTTGACGCCCCTCTAGGAGCCCTCTCGAGCTTCGGCTCCCGCACGGGGATCTCCTTTCCGAACCGCTTGCCCATGGGCCCCTGCCAGTAGGGGATGAGGTAGCTGGAATACGACTGCTCGGTGTCCAGTATCACCGCGCTGCCACCCGAGGCGACCACGGCGCTCGCCGCTTGGAACGAGAGTATGCTCTTCCCTAGCGCCTTCTCGCCGAAGACCTGCGTTATCGTCCCGGTGGCCAGTCCTCCGTCCGACAGGGTGTCAAGGGCCGCGCAGTGGGTCGGCACGTGCTCCATCAGCCGGTCAGCTCCATGAGCAGCTTCGTCCCGGAGCCCGTGAGCCTGTAGGAGAAGACGGCAGGTCCGCTCCCGTCTCCGACCGGCTCGAGGTCCATCGCCCCCGCGGCGTGGAGCCTGTCGATCTCGTCCGCCACGTCGGCCTTCAGGAAGAGGGGAGACAGGTAGTCGATCAGGGACTGCCTGCTGGCTCGCCCGGACCTCGACACCTCCAGGACCACGGCCTTTGTCAGCTCCGGACTAGCGGGCGGTGGCGCCCTGCCGCGCGGCTCGGCCCCCTCTGACTCCCGTCCGCGGACGAGCCTCGGGATGAGCAGGCGGTCGAGCCCCGACCTGAGGTCGGTGACGACGTAGGACCCCGGCCCAGCAGGGCGGCCGAGCCCCCTCTTCTCGCGGTTCCAGGCGTCGCTCGAAAGCACTCTTACGGGGAGCGACCCCGCCAGCTTCCCGTCCAGCAGCAGCAGAAACCGCGACGCGACCACCAGCGAGCCTCCCATGTCCAGCAGCATCCCGGACAGCCTCTGGCGTCCGGAGCCCGACCCGTGGCTCCGGAACAGCCTGTGAGAGCCCGTGATCATGACGGGGCCCTGGTCTCCCTCGGCCAGGCGGGACGCCGCGAGGAGCTTGGCGAGGAAGAGCGCGGCCATCAGCTCGGCGGCCTGCGGATACGGCGCGCCGTCGAACCTCACGGTCGCCCCCCTCGTCAGCTCGAACGGCTCGGAGCGGGCCGTCTCCAGGAGCTTCAGCCCGGCCAACCTTCCTCTGAGCCTGTCCACGTACGGGCCGCGGAACCCCTCGACCCCTCCGAGCACCTCGTACAGCGAGGCCGGCGTGGCCATGTCGCTCTGCGCCGACAGGTGCTGCATGGCCGAGGCTAGGACGGCCTCCTCGTCCGAAGGGAGGTCGAGGGCCAGGGCGTAGGCTGCGCAGACCAGCTCGCCGTGAAACGCGTCCTCGCCTTCGACGTGGAACGCCTCGTAGGCGAAGGACCTGTAGCTCTCGGTGGCGCGCCCAGGCACCCTGGACGCCGATCCGTCAAGGTCGAGCACGACGAGCTTGGCCCCTGCTTCAGCCTGGGCCGCCGCGAAGATGCAGGACATCTCAGCTGACCCTTCCCCGGCCAGGAGGACCCTCGGACCCAACTCTTGGGCGGTCACGGGCCGACCGCCTCCCGGTTCGTATCCGATCCAACCTGCCCGGCCTCGCGGGACCATGCGGGAGACAGCGCTCGCTCTACTTATGTCGCTGACGCACGAGTTGAGCGCACGACTTGTGAGTTCGAGCCCTTCTTATGACGCGGCCCGGAGCAGGAGTGGTTGAAGAACCGGTCGAACGTGGTCATCTGCTGGGAGCTTCTCGGCGCCCTCGCGTCGGGCCCCCAGGGACCGTCACGGCTGGCAAGGGTCGCCAACGTCCCGTTCGACAGGCTCGATGACTACCTGGCCCCCATGGTGGGCAGCGGGCTCGTGAGGAAGGAGTCGGCCGAGGGGCGCGACAACTACTCCATCACCCCTGACGGGATGGCCGCCCTTGTCGACCTGGACCGACTGCTCCCGAAACTCAACCCGTGAAGAAGACAACTTGTGAGTTGGCGTTATATGTCGTCCGAGCATTTCTCGACGCATGTCTGAGGAAGCCCCTGCGTCCGCGGCGAGGGTTCACGAGGAGTTCATACAGCACATGGAGCGCGGCGGGAGGAGGATGAGGACCTTGGCCCTGACCACCGCCGCGGTGGCTGCCCTGCTCTCCCTGTCGTACTTCTCAGAGCTGGTCATCGTGCCTTTCGTCCTCGGGGTGAGGACGCAGACGGTCGACCTCACCGACCCCTCATTGATGGCCCTCGAGGGCGTCCTGCTCATCCTCTCTCTCCTGTGGCTCTACGTCGGGGTCAGCGAGTTCCGCTTCTCCAGGAAGCTCGCGAAGCAGGTGGCGGAGGTCCGGGCGGCCCAGGCCGAGCTCGCCAGGAAGTACGGTCTGCCCCTCGGCTAGCGCGCTACATTATCGAGTTGGGCTCGGTGCAGGCGTAGTTCTGCGCCAGGTTCCCGGAAGCCGTCGCGTTGACCGAGTTGACGTTGTAGACTATGGTGAACTCAGACCCCGTGGAGAGCGTCTTCACCGCGATGTCCAGCTGTATCGCCGTCAGCGTGGCCTGCACGCCGTCGATCCCGAACGGCATCACCACCGGAGAAGTAGGCGGGGCGCTCACCCCGAAGTCGCATACGAGGCTGCTCTCCTGGTCGGAGTCGGTCCACGAGAGCTGGGCGTAGAGGGGGATGGTGTCGTTGGAGGTCCATTTCATCGTGAAGGAGTAGACGGTGCCGTTGAAGGCTGTAGACGTGATCGTGGCGTAGTTGGCGAAGGGCTCCGTCTGCTGGGGGAAGCTGTCGTTGGCCCACAGCATGATCCCGAAGTAGAGCCCGAAGACCACAGCCGCGCCGATCGACGCGACTATCAGTATCCTGCCTGCGTCGTAGCCCTTCTTCTTGGGTGGGTTCATCGCACTACCTTAGGTCGTCGAGCTTGGACGACATGCGCATGAGCGCGACCATCCTGTCGAAGTACGACTCGATAGCGGCCCTGAACTCCTGCCGGCCCCACTGCGGGTCGCAGAGCTCGAGGAAGCCCTCCAGCCACTCGAACTCGGCCTCGGCCTGCGGGCCGAGCGACGAGAGGAACGCCTTGTTACGGTAACTCATGTCCGCCTGGGGGTCGAAGAGCTTCCTCCGCTTCAGCGAAGCGACCGCGAACGCGTTCCTCGACAGCAGGGCAGCGTCCATGACAGGGTCCCCTGACGGCTTCTCAGATATCCACTCTGAGAAGAACCGCCTCGCCATGTCGAGCTCCTTCTCGTCCATGACGGCAAAGACGACGTCGTCGACCAGGATGTTCTGGAGGTGGTTGAACGCGTCGATGAGATACTCCGTCTCCTTGATCCTCAGCCCGTCTCTCTCGCGCATCTCCCGGAGGACGTCTTCCAGTATCCGCCCGTCATGGGAGTGCGCCCCCTTCTCGGTGAAGTAGATGTGCGCCAGCTCGTGCAGCACCAGCCCCCCGAGCATCTCCGAGTCGAGCGCCCACTCGGAGATCACTATCTTGTGGGCGTCCCCCTCCTGCTTGGCGTATCCCATTATCGAGAGCTCCTTGTCGACGGTCAGCGAGACCACCGACTTCACGACGAAGCCCCTGTCCCTCATCCTCTCGACTGCCCAGTCGAGAGTGTCCTGGAGCGATCTGTCGACTTCAACGCGGCGCATGCTTTGGAATTGAAGCCTCTCGGACGGATAAACCTATCCTGAGGGGGAACTCGTGCTGTCAGGCGCCCTTGAGGTCTCGGTCCCACCTGCAGCCGGCAACACGACCTCCTCCTTCACCGGCTCGGGCTGCTTCTTGAGCCGGAACGTCGGGCCGAGGGCTATCCACAGGAACGCGCTCCCGGAGACGACCCCCCCGATGATGATTGTGGGAACGATGCCCAAGCTCGTGACCGTGACGCCCCCCACTATAGAGCCGAGGGGGATCGTCCCCCAGACTATCGTCCTCATCGTCGCGTTCATCCTCCCTTGAAGCCTGTTCGGGGTTATGATCTGCCTGAGGCTGACCTGGTTGATGTTGTAGATCGGCCCCCCGAGGCTCGGCAAGAACATCGCTCCTCCTATGATCAGGACTGCGAACTCCTTGTCTGCGAGCAGGACAAGGAGCTGCCCGTATCCCAGCGCTATTGCCAACGCCACCGTCCTCCCGAACCCCAGCTTCCTGGTCAGTGCTCCGGACACTAGCACTCCCACGAGGAAGCCTACCGCCGAGATTGAGAAGGCGATTCCGATCACCCCCTTTGAAACCCCCAAGACCCTGTAGGCGAAGAGCAGGAGGGCGACGCCGACCATGCTGCTACCGAGATTCGACGTGCCTGTGCAGCCCGCCTGGGTCCACAGAAGCTTGTTGCTTGTCACCACACGTATCCCCTCTTTCATCTCTGCGAAGAAGTGACGCTCCGCCACGGTGGCGACGGGCGGCTCTGGCTTCCTGATCGACGTCAGGGTGAGCGCAGACAGGAGGGTACCGGCGGCGTCTCCGGCTACGGCAAGGGCCGCCCCGACCGCTTGCATCACCAAACTGGCGACCCCGGGTCCGATCACCTGGGCGGCGGAGGCGCTCGTCTGCAGCTTTTGGTTCCCCTCCACGACATCCTCCTTCTCGACGAGGCTGGGCAGGTACGACTGATACGCGACGTCAAAGAACAGGGTAGTCGTCCCCATGACCAAGGAGACGGCGTAGAGTTGGTACACGCTCAGCGTCCCGGTGAGATACGCCAGGGGGACGCTCGCGAGGGTGAGGACCTGGATCAGGTCAGCCGCGATCATGACACGCCGCCGGCGAATCCTGTCCAGCCACACCCCGACAAACAGGCCCATCGTGGGGAAGGCGATGAACCCGAG
>JASHUK010000003.1 GCA_030040055.1 Nitrososphaerales archaeon
AGGACTACGAGAGGATACACAGGAGCAATCTCGTAGCCATGGGGGTGCTCCCCCTGCAGTTCGAGGAGGGGGCCTCGGCGGAGAGCCTGGGGCTGACGGGGGAGGAGACCTTCGACATCGTCGGAGTGGGAAGCGTGACAGGGCCCCGGCAGCGGGTCGAGGTCAGGGCGAAGGGGAAAGGCGGAGAGAAGACCTTCGGTGTCATACTTAGGGTGGACAACGCGACCGAGCTGGAGTACCTCGAACAGGGAGGCGTCCTCCCGTACGTCTTCTCGAAAGTCGAGCGCGCTTAGAGCTCCTTAGCCGCTGTCCCGGTCGGCCGCACTCGAGGCGCCGCGTGGGCGAGCCTAGTCGGATGTCCTCGTGGGCGCCGCCGCTGCCAGTTCGCCCACCTTACGTTCTATCTCATCTCGGATTCTTCTGACCACTTCGATGGGCTTGTCCTTCGGGTCTTCCAGATCCCAGTCGACCAGCTTCTTCTGCATCTGGGCGAGCATTGGCCTGGGACAGACGGACTCTACTGAGCAGCCCATAGTCAACACGAGGCTCGCCCTGTCAATCATTTCCCTGGTGAGCATCTTCGGCCTGTTCGCTGAGATGTCTATTCCCTTCTCCAGCATCGCCTGCACGACCACCGGGTTGACGGACTTCGGGGGCACGGTGCCGGCGCTCTCAGCCTTCAAGCCCCTCAGCTTCGCGAAGGCCTCCGCCATTTGGCTTCGGCCCGCGTTCTCAACACACACAAACAGCAGGGAGCGTTCTTCCACGGCGCTTCTGCAGCGTCCTGAATAATAATCCAGCGGAACCTCCGCCTACCAAGGGCCCGACCAGATACACGAGCTGGTCAGAGTAGTATCCTGAGAAGACGGACGGGCCGAGGCTCCTCGCTGGGTTGAGCGAGGCTCCCGTAAGTGGGCCGATTGCCAGGATGAGGAGGAACAGGGTCGACCCAACGAGGGCGGCCTGCTTCGGCGACCCTCGCAGGAGCGAGGGCGCGGAGAGCGCTGAGACCGAGAGAAAGAAGGTGCCGACTGCTTCGAGGACCGCCCCGTCGAGGGGGCTCACCCCTCCGGCGAGTTTCGTCGAACCGAGCGAAGTTGACCCTCCTAGCGGGCCTACTGCTGCCAGCAGGCTCAGGCCGGCCAGGAGGCTGCCGGCTGTCTGGAACAGCACGTACGGAAGGAAGAGGTCCTTCCTGAGTCTGCCCGAGGCGAGGTTCGCCAAGGACACGGCAGGGTTGACGTGCGCGCCGGACAACCTTCCGAAGAGCAGGATGACGGACCCGACGGTCCCCGCGAAGACGAGGCCAACGAAGGCCAGCGCGTCGAGGGGGGACGGGAACCCGACTAGCGGAGCGACGACCACTGAGGCGGGACCTATCACCACGAGAAGGTACGTTCCCAGAAGTTCAGAGGCGCATTCTGTCTTGCACCCTGAGCAGGGGAAGGTCAAGATGTGGAGGAACGCCTGCGACCGGATTAATGTCTTCCACCTTCTTCGGCTTCTGACGGAGCGTTTCCGGGTCTGACAAAAGGCATTTTAACGCGGCCGGCCGGCACGGGCCCGCCTTGGAGAAGGAGCCTGTCGTATATCTGGACGGGAAGTACGTGGAGAAGTCGAAGGCCGTCGTGTCCGTGTTCGACCACGGCCTGCTCTACGGCGATGGCGTGTTCGAAGGGATTCGGGAGTACGCGGGCAGCGTCTTCCGCCTGGACGAGCACATCGACAGGCTGTACGATTCCGCGAAGAGCCTGCACCTCAAGATACCATTGTCGAAGGACCAGATGACGGAGGTCGTACTCGAGACCCTGAGGAGGAACCACCTCAGAGACGCGTACATCCGGCTCGTGGTGAGCCGGGGGGTGGGGGACCTCGGCGTGGACCCCCAGCTCTGCAAGGACCCGACCGTCTTCGTGATAGCGGAGCCTATGTCCTCGGGGCTCGGCCCGAGGGACCCCAAGGTGGTCAGGGCGATAGTCTCCTCGGTCAGGCGCGACTCCGTCGACGCAACATCTCACGAGATCAAGTCCCTGAACTACCTGAACAGCATCCTGGCGAAGATCGAGTCTAACAATGCTGGGGTGGACGAGGCTATCCTGCTCGACAGCCGCGGCTTTGTGTCGGAGGCCAGCGTGACCAACGTGTTCGTGGTGAAAGGCGGGATCGTCTCGACCCCCTCATCCGCGGCGGGAATCCTCAGGGGGATAACCCGCGGGCGCATCATCAAGCTCTGCGGGGACCTCAACATCGAGGTGCGCGAGACAGACGTGACAAGGTTCGAGCTCGTCACGGCCGACGAGGTCTTCCTCGCCGGCACGAAGTCCGAGATAAGGGCGGTGGGCATGATCGACGGAGGAAAGATAGGGTCCGGCGGCGTCGGGCCGATAACGAGGAGGCTCTACCAGGAGTTCGCGAAGCTGGTCGTGCGGCCTGAGGAAGGGCTCCCTGTCTTCCAGGCGAAGACGCTCAGCGCACCGGCCAGATGAGACTTCCTAGTCAGTATCCTTACATCGAAGGCGGGGACTTCGGCTTCCGGGCGGACAGCGCTATAGCCAGCACCCCGAATACCACCACCAGGATCATCAGGACGTAGAGCAGGTCGGTCTGGGAAGACACCGCGTCGGACACGGATGAGATCGACGACTTCAGGCCGGTTATGGAGGTCGATAGCCCGTTCTGTCCGGACGAAAGGCTTGAGAAGTCCGAGCTGAGCTTGGATGTCAGGGAGGCGACCGAGGAGTTGACTCCTGCCAGCGTCGCCCCGAGCCCGGAGACCGACGTCGACACGCTGTTCAGCGTCGTCGTGATGCTCGCCAGGCTAGTGGTCACTCCTGTGAGGGTCGTCGCTATTCCTGAGACCGAGGTCTGGATTCCGGCGACAGAGTTCGCTATGCCGTTGACGGTGGAGTTCACCAGGGTTAGGGTCGATTGAAGGTCCTGAATGTCTGACAGAATCACGTCATCCTGGGTCGGTGGAATTGCTATGACAGAGACGCTCTCCGACTCGTAGTTGGTGACGAACAGCTTCTGCAGGGGGGCTATCGCAACCGCGCCGAGGGGTTCGTTCCCTAGGGCGATTGTCCCTATGACCGTGTTCGTCAACGGCTCGATTACTGATGCATAATTGTCCTGTTCGTCTACCACATATAGGCGGCCGTCCGTCGAAGCGTAGACGATGTCGGCGGGAAGCGCACCGACCCCTATCGTCACGCTTGCGACGTTGTTGCCTGCGTCTATCACCGCTACCTGCGAGGTGCCCCACAGAGACACGTAGACGTCGTTGCTGACTGGGTCGTAGGCGACGCCCCATGGCTCGTTCCCGCCCAACGAGTCCCCGACAGTGACCGTGCCCATCACTGTGTTGTTCGAGGCGGAGATAACCGTCACCGTGCTCGGCGAGGCTGAGAAGTAGTTCGTCACATAAACCTCGCCATTGGTGGGGACGAAGACGCCTTGGTACGGACCATCGAACGATGCATCCGATATCACGCTCACGACGGTGTTGCTGCTTGTGCTGACAACACTGATGTCCTCCCCGTAAAGGTTCGTCACGTAGATTGAACTCGTCGTCGG
>JASHUK010000135.1 GCA_030040055.1 Nitrososphaerales archaeon
CCTCCAGGACCTGCCGGGGCCGAAGATCAGGATAGGCAGGATGAAGGGAGGGGCGGCCGACCTTGCGAAGGGGTCCAGCTTCCGCCTGACAGAGGACGAAGTAGAAGGGGACGAGCGGTCCGCGAGCGTCACATATCCGGACTTCCTCCGGTCCCTGAAGAGGGGAGACACCCTTTACGTCGCCGACGGCCTGATCAGGCTGCGGGTGGAGGAAGCCGGCGGGGCGGGGGTGCGCTGCTCCGTGGTCAACGGCGGCGTCCTGTCGTCGGGAAAGGGGATCACGGCCCCCGGGGTCGACCTGAAGCTGCAGTACCCTACTCCTGCCGACGCCGAGCACATCAGGTTCGGCCTCAGGAACGGGGTCGACTTCATCGCCCTCTCCTTCGTGCGCAGCGCGGCAGACGTGAAGGCGGGACGGAAGCTCGTCGGGGAGGAGGCCTTTCTGATAGCCAAGATAGAGAAGCGGGAGGCCGTCGCCGACTTTCGGGGCATCCTTGGCGAGGTCGACGGCGTGATGGTCGCCAGGGGGGACCTGGGGATCAACGTCCCGATCGAGAGGGTCCCTGTCATCCAGAGGAGCGTCATAGCCCAGTGCAACCGCGCCGGGAAGCCGGTCATCGTCGCGACGCAGATGCTGGTCAGCATGGTGAACTCCCCCATGCCCACGAGGGCGGAGGTCACAGACGTGTCGACCGCGATCCTCGAGGGGGCGGACGCGGTGATGCTGTCGGACGAGACCGCCGTGGGGAAGTTCCCGGTGGAGTCGGCCAAGATGCTCGACAAGATCGCCAGGTCCACCGAGGGCGCCTACCCGCACAGCCAGCCGCAGACCGAAGAGGGGTCCCGCGACACGGCCGAGGCCATAGGTAGGGCTGCGTGCCGCCTCGCAGACTACGTGGGGGCGAAGGCGATAGTCGCCCCGACCCAGACGGGCTCGACGGCGAGGCGTGTCGCGATGTTCAGGCCGGCGCAGCCCATAGTGGCCATATGCACTGAGCAGAGGGTGGCGAGGAGGATGAAGCTCTACCGCGGGGTGATTCCTCTTCTCTCCCGGAAGGTGAACACGGTAGACAAGCTCTTCTCGAGGGCTGAGGCCGCGGCGCTGGAGCTGGGGCTGGCCAGGCGGGGGGACCGGATCGTCGTCACCTCCGGCACTCCCGGGGTGAAAGGGACTACAGACCTGATCAAGTTCTCCGTGCTGGGGCGTCCGTAGCCCCTCCGAAGAAGTCCAGAAGGGTCGGGTCCTTCAGCTTCCTCTTCCTGGCCGGCTTCTGCTCCTCCTGCACCAGCTCTCTCATCCTCCCCTGCTTCAGCGTGGTGCTGTAGTAGTAGGGCTCGTCCACGGTCCCCTCCGCGAGGAGTATCACCACTCGGCCCGCGGCCGTCCTGCCCGTCCTTCCCCGCCTCTGGATGAACCTGATCTCGGAAGGGACGGCCTCGTAGAAGACCACGAGGTCGACGTCGGGGACGTCGAGCCCCTCCTCGCCGATGCTGCTGCTCACGAGGACCCTGAACTCCCCGGACCGGAACGCTTCCAGGCTCGCGCGCTGGGTCTCCTGGTCCATCCCCTCGTTCCCCGCCCGGTCGGACTGCCCCACGAACCTCCTCGCGTCCAGGCCCGAGGCGGCCAGGCTTCTGACGATCGCCTCTATCGTGTCCCTGTACTGGGTGAACACTATCGCCCTTGAGTCTGGCTTCCTGGCGAACTGCTCCCCAACTATCTTCCTGACCTCCGCGATCTTGGGGTACTCGACCCCGACGACTTTCGCCGCCTCGTCTTCCACCCTGATCCAGTCCGGCTCCTTCAGGAGGGCAGAGACCGCCTTCCCCTTGTCGGCGCGACCCCTCACGTTCTCCAGGTACCTTACGAGGGTCTGCGCCCCCTGGGTCTCCGCCACCTCGAGGGCGTGGAGTATCACGACGGCCTGCGCCTGGTTCATGATGGCCCCGTAGATGTATCCCTTGGGGCCCCCCGAGGCCTGGGCGGCGCGCAGGCGGGCAGAGATTGTGCTCCTCGCCTCCAGGAGCGCCCTCTTTGACGCCCTCCCTCCCCTGAGGAACCCGCCCGTGGTGAGCTTCCTTACGCGGGCGTTGAATATCTCCCTCAGCAGGAGGAGGAGCTCGTAGTACTCGTCAGGGACCCGCACCTTGACCACCTGCATCGCGGTCGCCTCCACGTACGGCTCGACGTCCGGGCTGTCCTCTGTCCTCGCCTCCACCCTGTCGATGAACAGGCTCCTCTTGATCTCCTCAACCCTCTCCCTCGAGGCCCCCGGGGAGGCCGTGAGGCCGAGTATCAGCGGGTGCGTCGCGTTGTCCTTGTAGGCCTGCGCCAGCTTGGTGTAGGTGTAGTCCTTCACGCTCCGGTGCGCTTCGTCGAAGACCGCGAGGACGACGTCGGAGAGCGAGATCCTCCCCGACTTCGCGTCGTTGTAGACTGTCTGGGGCGTTGCGAAGACCATCCTCGACTTCAGCCAAAGGACCTCGCGCTCCCCCGGGTCGACGCTCCCCGTCAGGGATGCGAATGCCGACTGGGGGAGCCCGGCCGCCTCCTTGAAGGTCGCGAGGTGCTGCATGACGAGCGGCCTGGTCGGGGCCAGGACCATCACCTTGGAGTCTGGGTACTCCTCCAGCCTCCGCTTCGCAACCATCGCGGCGATCAGGGTCTTCCCGAGGCCGGTGGGGAGGACCACCAGGGTGTTCGACTTCGATGCCACCTCGGCTATCTTGACCTGGTATTCCCTGGCCTCGTGCTTGCCAGACTGCAACAGGGTTCAGGCCGTGGCCGTTCTTCCTTCTAAAGGCGTTGCACGGGCCGCCCGGGAGTGGGGAGGCGTTCTCACCGCTGGGCTTATAGATAGGAGAGCCTGCCCAGTGCTCATCTTCCTTGAAGGCCCGCATGAAGCGGAGGGACCGCAACAGGAGACTCACAATCATCGCTGCGGTGGTCATCGTCGCCGTGTCGCTTGTGGCTGGGCTGTATGTTGCGCTGAGCAGCACCGGCCCGTCGGGGCGCGACAAGTACGACGGGGAGCTGATCCCGACGACGCTCGCGACCGACCTGAAGTCTCTGTCCCAGCCGCCGTACGGGCCGTCGGGGGTCCCGCTGCTGACGACCTCCGTGTTCTCCAGCGCTTCAGGCAGCCCCTACGTCAAGGACGGCAAGCCGATAGTCGTGTACATCGGGGGCGAGTTCTGCCCGTACTGCGCCGTCGAAAGGTGGACCATAATCATCGCCCTGTCCAGGTTCGGCAACTTCACGAACCTGCACTACATGACCTCGGCAGACGACGACGGCGACTACTCCACCTTCACCTTCACGGGGAGCAGCTACTCCAGCAACTACGTCGTGTTCCAGCCGTTCGAAATGTACAACAGGAGCCGGGCGGTGGTCCTCACGCCGCCGTCCAACTACACGTCGGAGAACCCGAACGGGGGAATCCCCTTCGTCAACGTCGGGAACTCCTATCTTCTGACCGGCTCGATCATACCCAACCCCGGCATCCTGGGCTCGATGAACTGGACCCAGATAATCACAGGGATCAAGGGCAACGGGACCCTCGGCACCCAGATCAAGGAGGGGGCCAACGCGATCACCACGCTCATCTGCAAGGTCACCGACAACAAGCCCGGGTCGGTCTGCGGCCAGTCGGTGATACAGCTGTCCGAGACCGAGTTGACTTCATACTCGCCCAGCGGGCCCTCGTCGTCTTCCTTGGTGGCCAACCTCCTCGCGGCGCCTGCTTCCAGGCCCGACCTGCCATGAGGGGCAGTTCCGCCGCTTGAAGCTCAGGATCAGCAGGCTGAAGCTCGTCCTGCTGATGGCCATGTCCGTCTTCGGGCTGTGGGCGTCCTCCATGGTCCTCCTGATCTACTACCTTCTGAAGCAGCAGCTCCCGATCTGCGGTAGCCCGTCCACCAAGGTGGGCGGGATCACCTTCGACTGCAACCTGGTGCTCGGCAGCAAGTACAGCCAGGTTTTCGGCATCCCGCTGGAGCTGTTCGCGGTGGTCTACTTCATAATCAACCTCTTCCTTGTCTACCTGATTGCGTTCGGGAGCCAGTCGATTTTCAACAAGGCCCTGGACATCCTCTTCGGCTGGAGGTTCCTCGGGCTGGCCATCGTCCCGTACCTGGTGACGGTCGAGCTGTTCATCCTCCACGCAGTCTGCGTCTACTGCACGATAATGCACGTGTCCATCATCGCGGACTTCATCATCATAAGCTACTTCCTGTTCTACAAGGGGCTGGGCGAGGAGGAGGCGGCGCAGGTGGAAGTCCCGGCTCCCGGCGGGGCCCTCGCCCTGAACGGGCCTGCTTCCGGCTCCGCCTCTGGCTGACCCCGACCTGACCCGACTTCGGCCTCAGTACGAGGCCATTACCTGCCCGAGGGTCTCCAGCGGGAGCGCCCCGTTGCGCAGGACGGCGTCGTGGAACCTCTTGATGTCGAACCTGTTCCCCAGCCTCGCTTTCGCCTCCCGCCTCAGACGGAGCAGCTCGAGCTGCCCTGTCTTGTAGGCCAGGGCCTGTCCCGGCCAGACGATGTACCTGTCCACTTCGTTGACGATGTTGTTCTTCGCGAGGGCTGTGTTCTCCATCATGAACTCGATCGCCTGCTGCCGCGTCCACCCCATCGCGTGCATCCCGGTGTCCACCACCAGGCGGCAGGCCCTCCACCCGTCGTAGGACAGAATGCCCATCCGATCGAGGTCCGAAGTGTAGAGCCCCATCTCGTCCGCGAGCCTCTCGGAGTACAGCCCCCAGCCTTCGATGAACGCGGTCACTCCCCCGTGCCTGCGGAAGTCGGGCATCCCCTCCAGTTCCTGGGCTATCGCTATCTGCAGGTGGTGCCCCGGGATCGACTCGTGGTAGGCGAGCGCCTCCGCCTCGTACCTGGGCCTAGTCTCGGGGGCGGAGGTGTTGATGTAGTACCTCCCCGGCCTAGAGCCGTCGGCCGCGGGCTGCCGGTAGTAGGCTATGGTCGAGTGCTTCTCCTCGTGCTCCTCCATGCGGACGACCTCGCACTCCGTCCTGGGCAGGCGCCCGAACCAGCCGGGTATCGCCGCCCTGGCTCTCGCGAGGGCCCTCTCGGCTTTCTCCGCCACCTCGTCGCGCGTCCCGAAGTAGAGCGAGCGGTCCGTCCTCAAACGGTTCAGGATCTCCTTGCGGTCCCTCGTTCCGAGCGCCTTCTCTCCCAGAGCCTCCATCTCTGAGTTGATTCGGGACACTTCCTCGAGCCCGGTGCGGTGGATGTCGCCCGGGGAGAGGGACAGCGACGTGTGGACCGTGATCAGCTTGGCATAGGACCTGTCTCCCCCTGGCACGTGCATGATCCCAGGGCGGTCGTCCGGCCTGGCGCGGGGAAGCACCTCTTCGCTGAGGAACCTGAGGTAGCCGGAGTATGCGGGGTGTATGTGTTCCTTGACCGCCCTAGTGACGCTCTCCCTGAACTCGGCCTCCTGCCTGTCAGACCATCCGGGATGAGGCCTCGAGAGCGGCAGCATGAATGCCCACTCCGAGTCAGGCTTCCCCAACAGGTCGCGAAGCTCCTCGATGGACTTCTCGACAGCGGCGCGGACCCCCACCTTCCCGCCTGCCGCTCCGCGCTTCAGGTTGGCCATGTGAGCGGCCATGAACGGCCCGATTGCCGCCCACCTCGAAGCCAGAGCGGCCCCCTCCTCTGGGGTCCTGACGGGCTGGAAGGACTCGACGTTGAGCAGCTCGACCTGCGGGCCCCGGAGAGGGTCGACCGTCCAGTCGGCCAGCTCGCAGCTGCGGTAGTCCAGCGTCCCCTGTATGTCGGTCAACAGCGCCTTCTTGGTGATCCTATCCACTTCCGACAGCCGCTCCTCCTCTAACTCGGCCGCGCGGCGGAGAAGGTCCCGGCAGGTCTCTTCGGTCTTCCTCATCCCCTGGGGGGTGATGTCCGGCATCAAGG
>JASHUK010000136.1 GCA_030040055.1 Nitrososphaerales archaeon
CAGGCGCGGAGGTCTTCCACGGTGTCAGCTCGGGGATGGTGAACGCCTTCCTGTCGGGGGTCACCCCGGGGGTCACCGCCAAGGTCTTCAGGACTTACCACGCGACCGCAACCACTGCCGAGGCTCTCCGCTCGAAGGACGTCAGCGGGGGGGACGAAGTCGACAAGGTATACCACGCGAAGGAGGCGAACCTCAAGGCCGCAGTCTTCTGCAACCACCAGAGGACCCCCCCGAAGACTTGGGAGCAGACGCTGGAGAAGAAGAAGGCGAAGCTCCAGGAGGCGGAGGCGAAGTCAGACCAGAAGAGGGTCAGGAAGCTCCGGGTGGAGCTGGACTTCTTCACGCGGACGAAGAACTACAACCTCAACACCTCGCTGAAGAACTACATCGACCCAAGAGTCTACAAGTCCTGGTGCGACCTCGTCGGGCTCGACTGGGCGAAGATCTACAGCAAGTCGATGCTCAGGAAGTTCTCGTGGGCCGAGGACGCCTCGAAGAAGCGGGACGGCCCGCCGGCTGCCGCTTCGCCCTCAGCCGGTCCAGGTTAGCGCCCGCCACAGTTCGTCCTCCGGGGCCTCGCGGACCGCCACCTTGCCAGACGTCCCGACCATGACTCTCCCGCTCTTGGCGAAGCGCCCGATCACGGTGGCGAGACACAGGGGCTCGAGCGCCGCGGCCACCCGGTCCTCGCTTCCCTTCTCCACGGACATCAGGAGCGACCCCGATCCTATCAGCTTCAGAGGGTCTAGCGACAGGGCGTCGCAGACCGCGCGCGTCTCGGGGGCGACCGGGACCAGGCCGGGTTCCAGCGAGAACCCGAGTCCCGAGGCGACCGACATCTCGAACACCGCGCCCAGCACCCCGCCCTCCGTGCAGTCGTGCATCGCGTGGACGCTCCCGGTCTCGAATCCCCTGGCCGCCTCCTCCACCACGCTGACGCTAGAGGCGAGGCGCTCCGCACGCTCCAAGGTCTTCTTCGGCAGCCTTCTCCGAACGCGGCCGCTTTCGGCCGCGATGACCGCGGTCCCCTCGATCCCGGCTGACTTCGTCATCATTATCGAGTCCCCCGCCTCGGCCTGGTCCGACGAGACGTATCTGTCCGCGACCGCGAAGGCCGTCACGGCGGCGATCGGCCGCTCGAGCCCGGGGGTGATCTCGGTGTGCCCCCCCACCACGGATATCCTGAGCCTCTTCGCAGCTGAGTCGACCTGTGCCGCGACAACAGACACCGACCGTTCCGTCCACCCTTCCGGGAGAAGGAGGATCGACTCCGCGAACTGGGGCCTGTTCCCGCTCGTCGCGACGTCGTTGGCGCTGACCTCGACGGCGTACTCCCCGAGCCTGCGCGACGCTCCAGTGATGGGGTCCGCAGACACGATCAGGTACTTCTTCCCCAGCCTTATCGCGGCGAAGTCCAGCCCCGGCTTCGGCCCGGTCACCACGAGGGGAGAGGGCGCTCCGGCCGCACCGAGCACAGCCCTGCGCAGGACCTCGACCGGGAGCTTCCCGCGCTGCAGAGGCTTCCCCCGCGATGCGGCCACCTAGATCAGCCGCCCCGCGTTGTCGTGGAGTACCATCTCCCGCTGCCTGCGGGTAAGTCCGGCGACCTTGACCTTCTGCAGCTCGACCGAGTAGTCGTGGAAGGGGTAGTCGGAGCCGAACACCACCCTCTCCTCGCCCACCCTCTCCACCGCCTCCCTGATCTTCGAGTGCATGGAGACCCCCGACGTCTCCAGGACGATGTTGTCGAGCCTCCTGGCGGTATTGATGGCCGCCTGGATGTAGACGCCGTGCGCGTGCCCCATGTGCAGCATGACGAACCTCGCGCCTGGATGGGCCTCGGCCAGCTCACCGATGCTCCAGGGGAGCGAGAAGGGCGGATGCCCCGAGTGGACGGCGACCGGGATTCTCCTCTTCTCGGCGAACTCGACCAGCGGAAGTACCTCTTCGTCGGTCGGCAGGAAGCTGTGGATCAGAGGGTGCAGCTTCACCCCCCTGAAGCCCCACTCGTCCACCGCCTCCTTCACGAGCGCCAGGGACGAAGGGTCGTGCGGGTTCGGCCAGACGTATCCCACCAGCCTCTTAGGGTGGGCCTTCACCGACTCCCTTGCGAGCCTGTTGTCGAGGGAGAAGACGATCGCCTTCTCGACCCCGAACCTGTCCATCTGCCTGAGCAGCTGCCTCGCCGTCGAGGACACCCCTGCCCAGCTCCCGAAGGTCCCGACGTGGGAGTGGGCGTCGATCACTCTCATCGCTGGTCAGTCCGGCGGGAGCTGCTGGTGCAGCCTGGTCAGGTCGATCCCCCTACGCCTGTTGAGAAAGTAGGACGCGCAGTAAATGACCGCCGGGGTCACGACGACCCCCAAGGTGAGAAGCTCGGCGGACATGGCGAAGGGCCCTATCGCAGGGTTGACTACGCTGTTGTACCCGAGGTAGGCGAACAGTACCACGCCGATGGCCCCCAGGACAGACAGGACGGGTATCCCGCCTACGTCTCCGTGCGAGAGCCTGTAGATGTCCTTCCTCCTGAAGGGGAGGACTATCGCGCTGACCGCTGCCAGGAACCAGACCACGCTGTAGAAGAAGATCGCGTTGACCTGGGTGGTGATGAACGACGTGAAGTACTGAAGGTACATCGGGACCACCGCGGCGAGGGAGGCAACCCCTATCGCAGCTATCGGCGTGTGGAACCTGTCGCTAACCGTAGAGAACCACCCGGGGATCACCCTGTCGAAGGACCAGGCGAGGAATATCCTGCCTATGAACGCGAGGGCGAGCCACGACCACCCGATGTTCCCGATGAACAGACCCGCGACCACTATCCACAGGACCACGCTGTTCTGGTTCAGGAGCGTGGCGAAGGCGGTGGGGACGGTGGCCCCCCCGTTGACCACGGACCACGCTTCGAGGAACGGGATGCCGATCTTAGCGTCCAGAAGGTACGTCAGCCCCATCCACACCGCGATCGAGAAGAGCTCGGCGAAGACGAGGCCGTAGAGCAGGGACCGCTTCGGCCCCTTGATCTCCCCTCCGACCAGCTGCATCACCGGGTACGGGCCTATGCTGACGAAGAGGAGCGGGACGACGGCGCTCAGGTTGGCGAGGCTCGCCCCCGGATGGTAGCCGTTGGCCGCCGCCTGGGTGAAGACCTCCCCGACCCCGCCCGCGAAGTGGGTCCCGTAGGAGGCGGCGAACTGGGAGTCGCTGGCTGTCAGGAAGACCCCCAATATCAGGAGCATCGCCAGGGCCCCCAGCCCGAAGAAGGCGTAGATCGCGTACTTGAATGCCTTACCGCCGACCATGACGAGGGCCGTCCCGGCGCCGAGTATGAGCAGCCCCGAGGCCATCAGGAGCCAGGTGTCACCGGTCACGCCCGGGGTCATGGCGTTGCCAAGGGACGTCATCGCGGAGTCGCCGAGGACCCGCCCGGCGAAGGCGAGCTGCGTCCCTGCCTCGGTGAACGCCCAGTACGACCCTGACCCGGCCGATATCAGGAGCGCCACGAAGAAGAGGAAGCTGGCCACGAACCCGAGCGGGCTGGATAGCACGCGAGAGATGAAGACGTAGTCCCCCCCTGTCCTCGGCATGACGACCGTCAGCTGCCAGTACAGCACCACTATCACGATGGCGATCACCGCCCAGA
>JASHUK010000137.1 GCA_030040055.1 Nitrososphaerales archaeon
GCTGGACGAGATCGGCGGCGGTTTCCCCACCTAAGGGTCGGGAAGCCCCTGCCTATTTTTCGATGGACGACCTGAGTTCCTTTCGCACGGCTTCCTTGATGCCCTTGAGGTCCAGCCTCCACGCGCCGCGCTGCCACATCTCGTACGGGATGGTGAACGACGACGCTTCGTTGGTCTTGACTGTCTCCATCTCCACGCTAGAGCCTAGCTCTCCGAGCTCGTCGTTGAGGTATCCAAGGAGCGGCATCATGTCTGCCAGTGGGACGTACAGGCTGGCGACGTAGGTCCCATCCCGCAGGAGGTCCTCCTCCCACAGAAAGGGTATCTTGCTGACAGCGGCCTGGACTCTCTTCAGCCCGGTCGCGTCTGCAGGGTGGAACGTCAGCCGGGCGAGGGCGACCGAGTGCGCCAGCGTCTTGCTCGTATCCTGGGTCCAGCGAACGAAGTAGGAGCTGACGAGCTTCATCGCGATGACGTGGGCCCTGTAGTGGTACTCGAGGGTCCGGTCGTTGATCTTCAGGTTCCTCGCGACCGCCGTGATGTGCTGCATCGAGTCCCTCTGGAGCTCCTTCAGTATCAGGAGGTCGTACTCGTCCTCGAGGTGGTTGAGGACCTTCTGCCCAGCCGGGAGCGGCCTTGCCGGAGCGCCGCCGAGCTGGTTCCACGGGATCTGCCACCTCCCGGAGCGGAAGTCGAAGTAGTCAGGGCTCATAGTCAGATGCCGGCTGACGGCCGCCTCCTGCACGCTGTAGTCTGTGAGGATGCCTTCTCTCTTCAGCCAGCCGAACAGCGACTCGTGCTCCTGCTGCATGCCGTCCGGGACACCGAAGCGGGCTACGTAGTGGCCGCTCGGCACGACCTTGCCATAATAGTTGAGGTAGCCCTTCTTGTTGAGAAGCCTGAAGAGCGCGGGCGCCTTCCTGTAGTGCAGCGGAGCGAACTGGAACGTGCCCCAGGACATGCTCAGCCCGAGCTTCTGGTAGTCGACTTCGGCGTGGAACCGCAGGCCCAGCCTGCTGAACCGCTTCCGGAACTTGTACCTGACGGTCTCCGGGTGGACCTTGGTCCTCCGGGATATCTCGGCGATGTTCCGAGGGCCGACCTGTCCGACGGCCTCGATTATCCGAGCCTCGACGTCTCCCCTGCCCCTCGCGAACTTCTCGACCGCTTCTGGCTTGACCAAGCTAGCTTCCGCCCGATTTTTGCCTCTAGTTAAGTTTGGTTTAACACGGCCTAAGCATAGCGATTTGCTGATTTACGTCACCGATGGGCTGCCGCTCAGTCCTTCATCGCTTCACGGACCCCTTCCAAGTAGCGGGGGTTCCTCCTGAGAAACTCCACGAGTCTCTCCAGGCGTCCGACCGTGACGGGGTGTAGGTGGTGCTCCATCCCCTCGGTGTCCTCGTAGGCCACGTCGCCCACGACGCCCAACATCGAAAGGAACTCGAAGATGGTTTCATGCCTCCTTATGACAGACCGCGCCACCTTCGTCCCCTGGTCGGTCAGTCGCATCCCACGGTACCTCTCGTGGACGAGGTAGCCCTCCTTTGCCAGCCGGGCCACCATGCCGGAGACCGTCGGCGGCCTGACGCCCAGCCTCTCGGAGATGTCGGCCGCGCTGATGTACCCCTTCTCTTGGTTGAGGTTGTATATTGCCTCCAGATAGTCCTCAAGCCGCGACATATCGCGGGTGCGCTGGGCTGCCGTTACCAAGTCGACGGGTGCCAGGCGATAGCCAATCGATAAAAGCGTTCCTGAGAGGGCGAGATGTCCTGGATTCGGCAGGTCTAATCGTCTGTCACCCCACTAATCAGGTTAGGTAGACCTAACCTATATAGGGGCGACTAAGGGCCGCCCACGAGAGATTGGCCCAGCCGGCAGGTGAAGAACGGCGGCAGGCGGCAGCGGGGGTGTCTGAAGGAGCCGAGATACTCAGGAGGAAGGGGCTGTCGTCGTATCTGAGGTGGTTCGGCCCGGCGATAGTCGCGGCGGTCGCTTACATAGACCCCGGGAACTTCGGGACTGACATCCAGTCGGGTGCGCAGTACGGGTACGTCCTGCTCTGGTCGGTCCTCCTGGCCAACCTCATGGGCATGCTCCTGCAGTACCTCTCAGGGAAGTTAGGCCTGGCGACAGGGAAGTCACTTGCGGAGCACGTCCGGGATAGCCTAGGGACACGGGCCAGGATCGTACCGTACTGGCTCGGGAGCGAGGTCTTCGCGGTGTTCACCGACCTTGCGGAGTTTCTCGGCGTGACCTCCGCGGTCTACCTTCTTTCGGGAGGGACGATCCCGCTGATCGTCGCCTCGTGGATATCGGCCTTCGACGTCATCGTGGTCTTCGCGCTCGCAGGCAGGAGGTTCAGGAGGGTAGAGCTGATGATAACCATGCTCGTCTTCGGCGTCGGCCTCGGCTACGTCTACGAAATCTTCGTGACCAGGCCGGACCCGGCATCGGTGGCGAGGGGGCTGCTGGTTCCGACGCTAACGAACGGCGGGCAGCTATTCTTGGTGGTCGGGATAATCGGGGCCACGGTCATGCCCCACGTCCTTGTGCTGCACTCCTCCCTGACGAAGGCGAAGGCCGAGGGGATGGACATCGAACAGAGAAAGAGGCTGCTGAGGCTCCACCGGTGGGACACGATCCTGAACCTGACCATCGCCGGGCTCGTCAACATGGCGATACTGATGATGGCTGCCGCGGCGTTCTTCGTAGTCGGGCTGAGCCCTGCCACAGTCAACGGCGCGTACATGACCCTGGTGCCGCTCTTCGGGCTCGCGGCCGGCGTGGTGTTCGCCCTGACGCTGCTCTTCTCTGGCTGGTCCTCGTCGACCGTAGGGGTGCTGGCAGGCCAGGCGATACTCGAAGGGCTTCTGGGGTCCAAGGTGAATCCGTGGTTCAGGAGGATAATCATCAGGGTGATCAACGTCGTGCCCACCAGCTTCGCCCTCGCCCTGGGCTACAACCCTCTGGCGCTGCTCGTCTACAGCCAGGTCGTCCTGAGCCTCCTGATACCCCTGCCTCTCATCCCCCTGATCTACTACACGGCCAAGAGGAGCTTCATGGGGGACCTCGTGAACAGGCACAGCATTACGTTCCTAGCGGTCGTCACCGCGGGGACCATCATCGCCCTGAACGTCGTCCTGATCGCCACCTCCCTGTAGCCGGACGGCATCTGACCCAGGGTGACCGCGTCCCGGACAGGGCGCCGAACCGGCGGGCCTCCAAACGTTGAAAGCCGGCGGGCGGGAGGGTTGCACCATGGCTGGGAGGGTCGTGGTGATCACAGGGGCGAGCAGCGGCATCGGGGCGGCGTTGGCCGTCCAGCTGGGGGCGCAGAGGGACCGCCTCGTCCTGGGCGCCAGGAGGGAACGAGAGCTCAAGGACGTCGCGTCGCGCTCGGGGGAAGCCCTGGCCGTGGTCGCGGACGTCACCAGGAGGGGCGACGTGGACCGCCTCAGGGACTCTGCGATCGACAGGTTCGGGCAGATAGACGTCTGGGTCAACAACGCCGGGCGCGGCATAAACAGGCACGTCGCCGACCTCAGCGACGATGACGTGCACGACATCATCCAGACGGTGCTGATGTCGGCCCTGTACGGGATGCAGTCGGTGCTTCCACACTTCAAGGAACGCGGGCGGGGGCACATCATCAACGTCTCCTCGCTCCTCGGGCGGGTGCCTGTCACCACGCACCGCTCGATATACAGCGCCGCGAAGAGCGCGCTCAACGTGCTGAGCGCGAACCTCAGGATGGACTTGAAGGCCGAGTATCCCGGCATCAACGTCTCGGTCGTACTTCCCGGAATCGTCGACACCCCCTTCCACGACATCGCAGGCCCTCCCCTCCCGGCGAGGGCCGGAGGACAGCTCGGTCAGACAAGGATCGAGTCGGCGGAAGAGGTGGCTGCGAAGGTCGCCTCCTTGATTGACTCGCCAGTCCCCGAGCTCTACACCAACCCGGGGGCGCGCGACTTCGTGGAGAGCTACTTCAGGGACGTGGGCGCCTTCGAGGAGGAGTTCTCCAGAAGGGCGCAGCGCCGTCCCGCGACGAGATGACCCCTCGGCGCTAGACGGCCTTCGCTTCCTCTTCGAGCTCGTGGAGGCTTGAGGGGTCCCCCAGCACCAGGACCGTGTCTCCCTCCTTGATCGTGAAGCCGGGGTCGAATATCTCCTTTATCACTTGGTCGTCTCTTACCACCCCTATCACCATAGCCAGCTTGGCGACCTCCTGCATCCCTTTCCCTATCAGCTTAGATGTCTTGAACACTGAGAACTGGGCTATCTCCTTGGTCCCGATCCGCTCGGAGAAGACCACGCCGACCAGGTCCTTGGTCACCGCCGACAGCGCGAGCAGATGACCGACCGTGACCGAAGCAGGTATGACCACATCCGCGCCGGCGGTCTTCGCGGTGTCGACGAGGTTAACGTCGTTCACGACGCTGATGATCCTGATGTCAGGCCTTAGCTTCTTGGCGCTGAGGACCACCATCATGTTCTCCGGGTCCTCCGTATGAGAGACGATGAGGGTGCCCGCCCTGGCTATCCCCGCAGCCTCCAGCGCCTCGACGGAGTGTGCCTCGATCTCCTTCACCGCGAAGACCTCCTTGTCCAGGAGCGAGGCGTACAGCTCGGGGTTCCTCGTCACCACGACGTAGTCGAGGCCCAACTCCTCGAGCTTCTCGGCGACGTACTTCCCGAGGTGGCCGTAGCCCACCACTATCGTGTGCCCCTTCAGCCTGTCCATCATCCTCTTCTCGACTTCCCCCTTAGCCAACTCCCCGTTCACCACGCTTGAGACAGTGCTCTGGACGATTGACGCCCCAGCCCCGACCGAAACCACTATCATGAGTATTAGAAGAATTGCCTCGCCGTGGTTGAGGGTGACGAAGTTTCCGTTGTTCGGGACATAGAGCCCTATCGTGGTGATCGTGGAGACCGAGGCCAAGAGGGCGCTCAGAGGCGGCAGCCCGTTGTAGTACGAGAACACGACCGAGCCCGACGCGAACATCAGGGCGAGCACGGCCAGCTGCCTGTAGGT
The DNA here is from genome assembly GCA_030040055.1 of Nitrososphaerales archaeon. GTDB lineage: Archaea > Thermoproteota > Nitrososphaeria > Nitrososphaerales > Gagatemarchaeaceae > UBA183. Next base: position 5,042 of record JASHUK010000137.1, read on the forward strand.
GGCCCTCAGGAAAACCTTCGGGCCGTAGAATGCTTCGTAGAGAATGAAGCTGAGCCTCCTGCTCTCCCTCCTCGTCCTCCTCCGGGGGTCTTCTTCGAGGATCCGGTCTGACTTCTGCAACCTTGTCAAGCGCGGCGTCGCGGTTCATTTACGCCTTTGCGCGCGAGCCGCCTCTTCCCGCCCCCAGCTCCCGGAGCACGCCCTCTGCGACCGCTTCGTAGTAGTGCCATCTCTTCTCGAAGCCGTCATACATCTTCGTGCTGCGGTCCCACACGGGGCTGCGCACCCCGCGCTGGGGCATGCCGCGGGCTTGGGTCGTCACCCCGTTCTTGTCGAAACCGTCTCCTCGGCTGTCCGTGTAGCGTTCACGCCGACAGGATGAATCCCTGCGTTACGTTCACCTGAGTCAGCATCTCCAGAGGGGTGACCACACTCGCTCCGCAGTTCATGTCGGCTCCCTCGATCCAGACCACGTACGACCCGGGGGGAAGGACGACCGCGAACGTCGAAGAGCTCTGCAGGCCGGTAGAGAAGATCCAGCTTTCGGGATGACCCTGATAGGTGTCGCTCGCCTGCAGGGAGGTCGAAAAGTATAGCGTCACCCCCGGGCTGCTGGCACTGTACCCCCCCGAGAGCACCGACTGCTGCTGGACTGTGAAGTTCAGCGACGCATGGCCTGCCAGGCAGTCCTCGCTGGAGGTGACTTCCAGGCTCGCTCCGGCAGGGAGCAGCGTGTAGCCACCCGAGCTCGGCGTCACCACCACGTGCGAGACCACGAGCGCCCCCCACTCGTCTCCTGCGACAATCGTGTACACCCCAGGAGGGAGCGCGGCGGGCTGGCCCTGTTCCACGTAACTCCCGACGCTGGCGGAGAACCTCTCCGTCTGTAGCCCGCACTGGCTCGGCCCGCAGGACACGGCCGCGACGTCCCCGCTAGGCAAGAAGCTGTAGGACGTCACGTTAAGCTCCAGGGGGCAACTAATCCCAGCCGGAACCGAAGGCCCATCGGTGGGCAAGAACACGATTGAGAGGGACAGGTTCAGCGGCACGGCCGACGCCAGCGCCGGTGACAACGAGGAGTAGTACCCTTGCAACACTTCGATCCGGATAGGAAGTCCGGCCCCGCAGGGACCTGGGCCGAGATCCGGAAGCGCCCAGGAGTCCGCTGCGGATACGTTGTTCGTGAGCGGAAGGTCGTTCGTCTCGACGACAGTCACTTCGGCTCCTCCTCCGGGAGGAATGACGCCCCGCGTCAAGGACAGGCTCAAGGCCAGCCCGCCTTCGGAGCCCACCGAAGCAGATGACCCGGGCGAGAACCCCTGGGGAACCGCGCTCTGCCCTTGGGGCACCAGGACAGGCAAGACGCCTGCCACGAGAGCCGCGGCTACGGCGACCGCGCAGAACACCACCCAGGACCTACGCATGCCCACATTGACTGCAGGACTGTCGTATTAGTCTAACCGTCAGAACGCCTTTCGTCGTCGCTCGCGGGCACGAACATGTCCCTGCCTTGTCTCTCGCCACCCCCAGGACGAAAGGCGTAACTAAGTGGAGCGCACGGGAGCAAACATTGCCCCTTTGCCCGAAGTGCGGCAAGATGATTAGTGACAAGAAGTACAAGAGGCACCTGAAGCGATGCGGAAGCACCCACAAGAAGGGCGGCAGGCCGCTTGACCGCGGGGACAACTTCTTCATGAAGGCTTGAGCAGGCGACCGACGTGTTCCGCGTAGGCGCACTCCCCGTTGGCGCTCCCAGAACAAGGGGGGTGAGGGCACTTCTGCCCTCATCCAAGGTTACGGCGTGCTACGGGTAGCTGCTATGGCTTGGTTGCTCCGCGGCATTTGGCGCGAGCGCCTGACCAGGTAGAAGGCACCGAGCCCCGCGACGAGGGCGACAGCCGCCCCGACCGCAAGCATCTCGAACGACGGAGACGAGACCACGGTAGACACGCCCCCCGTTATGGCCAGGGCGTCCGCCGATGCCGTC
>JASHUK010000138.1 GCA_030040055.1 Nitrososphaerales archaeon
AGCAACCCTATGGCGACGTGGCCACGCTGCTCCGTCTACGTGGGGGATTCCTCGATCGGCGAAAAGGGAACGGGAGAGACGGCGAACTCCGGCGGGCCTGCCGCCACTCTTTTATCGGCCTGAAGAGGCTCGGGGCATGTGCAGGGGTAGCCTAGAGTCCCCCGGACGGGGAGCCTGGTAAGGCGCAGCCACGAACCGGCGCAAGCTTGCTAAGCCTGTGTCTCTCACGGGACTCGTGGGTTCGAATAGCGCCCCGTAGCGCTCGAGAGTCCCACCCCCTGCGCTCAAGGCCATTCAGCCGTCGAACAGGCGTCCCGCGTAGGAGGACTCGGCCCCGAGCTCCTCGGCTATCCTGGTCAGCTCGTTGTACTTCTCGACGCGCTCCCCCCTTGCGGGCGCCCCCGCCTTGATGAACTCGGCCCCGAGCCCGGTGGCCAGATGGGCGATGAACGGGTCGGCCGTCTCCCCCGACCTGTGGGAGACAGCCACCCTCCACCTTGCCTCCTGGGTGGCCTTCACCGCGTCGATGGTCTCGGAGACGGTCCCGACCTGGTTGAGCTTGATCAGGACGGCGTTCGTCGCCTTCGCCTGGATGCCCGCCCTTATCCTTGCGAGGCTCGTCACATAGATGTCGTCTCCTATTATCGACGTCCTTCCTCCCAGCGCCCTGGTCAGCTGGGCGAAGCTCTCGAAGTCGTCTTCGGAGAAGGGGTCCTCGATCAGCAGGAGCCCGTATTCGTCGCGGAGCCTTTCGTAGAGCTTCCCGAGCTCGTCCCGGCTCATCTCCTTGCCGTCGGCCGAGTATGTGCCTGTCTTCTTGTCGAAGAACGTCGAGGCTGCCGCGTCGATCCCCAGTCTGACCTGGCTCGCGCCGTAGCCCGACTTCTTGACCGCTTCCGCGAGCGCGTCCAGGGCCTCCCTTGTCAGTCGCATCGGCGGAGCGAAGCCTCCCTCGTCTCCGACGTTGGTCGCTCCCTTCCCGTACTTCGAGCTGAGCACCCCCTTGAGCGTCTGGTACACCTCAGAGCCCATCCTGACCGCGTCTGCGCACGTCTCCGCCCCCACCGGTTCCACCATGAACTCCTGGACCGCCAGCCCGTTGTCCGCGTGCTCTCCACCGTTGATGACGTTCATCATCGGGACAGGGCTGCGACGCCACTCGGACGAGGCGAAGCTCGCGAAAAGGGGCTTGCCGGACACCGCCGCCGCGAGCCGGGCCGACGCCATCGAGACCCCGACGATCGCGTTGGCCCCCAGCCTGCTCTTGTCGGGGGTGCCGTCCAGCTCGATCATCGTCCGGTCGATGTCCCTCTGGTCGGCGCAGTCGCGCCCCTTCAGCGCCTCGCATATCTCTACGTTCACGTTTGCAGCCGCCTTCGTCACCCCCCTTCCGTGGAACCTGCCCACGTCCCCGTCGCGCAGCTCTCGTGCCTCGTGCGACCCGGTCGAGGCCCCCGACGGAACGCTGGCCTTGCCCACGAGCGAGGCGCTCCGGACCTCTACCTCGAGCGTCGGGTTCCCCCTCGAGTCGAGGATCTCCCTGGCCTTCACCGAAACGATGGCGGACGGACGGCCGGACATGCTCCTCCAGTCCCGGGCGCCGCCGGAGGTTAAACTTGATTCCGGTTCCGAGAGGCCGGACCCTCCAACGCTTAATAGCGGTCTGAGTCGCGAGGCTCACCGGGCCGGTCGTCTAGCTCGGTTAGGACGTCAGGAACGAGTCCCGTCAAGCCCTTACACGGCGAAGGCCGGCGGTCCGAATCCGCCCCGGCCCACATGCCATCCACGACCGGGCTTCCAACGGTTATCTACGATAGACCGCTGAGCTGGGTGGTGCCCGGGTTCCGCTACATCGGCTGGGAGGAGTACGGCAGCTTGACGAACGCGCTCGCGGAGAAGGTGCGCGGTTCAGGCGCAGCGACCGACCTGGTCCTCGGGGTTGCCCGAGGGGGGATCCCTGTGGCCATGGTGCTCGCCGACGCGCTGGGCGCCCCGGTCGACTACATCACCGTAAGGTCGTACACCGGGATCCGCAAGCGCACGCCCCCCAGGGTGCTGTCGTCCCCCCTGGCTACGGTGAAGGGGCGGCGGCTGCTGCTAGTCGACGACCTGGTCGACGAGGGGCACACCATGGCGGCCGCGAAGCTGCGCCTGCAGCGGATGGCCCCCAAGTCAATCGAGACCGCGGTCATCTTCAAGAAGCCCTGGTCGGAGTTCGAGCCCGACTACTACCTCGAGGTCACCGACGCGTGGGTGGTCTTCCCCTTCGAAGCACACGAGGTCAGTCGGGAGCTCGGCTCGCGACATGGCCGGAAGGCTGGCCGCCCTGAATGAGGTCGCTCAGTATCCTGTAGGTCAGACCCCAAACCACGTGGCCCCCCACTCTGAATGCGGGCATGTCGACAGCCCCGTCAGCCCTCTCCCTGCGGTACACCGCGGCCGCGTCCGGAGAGGAAAGCCTTCCGAGTTCGGCCCAGAAGTACGCGGAGACCTCGCCGTTCGGCGTGAGGCGGGCTTCTTCTTCGAGCGAGAAGACCGACGGGACAACGTCCATCGTCCCCGTGTGCGTCCTGAAGGTGCGGAAGTAGCCCAAGAAGCGCGAGCCGCCCGACAGGTCGAGCCCGAGCTCCTCTCTCGTCTCTCTGACCGCGGTCTGTCTGAGGCTCCCGTCCCCTTCCTGCGACTTCCCTCCGGGGAACGCCACCTGACCTGACCAGGGGTCTCCGATTCTCTCCGCCCTCTTGATCAGGAGGACTCTGGGAGGCGGTGTGCCGTCGAGGACCACCGCGACCGAGGCCATCAGGAGTCCGGTGGGCCGCGGCTCCTGTCTGCTCAGCTTCGCTACCAGACCCGTGGGCAACTCCAGGCCGGGCATCGGGTCAGACTGAGCTTCGGAGAGTCTTAACCGTTCCCATGAGGCAGCCGTCGCCGACAGGCGAATCTGTTTAATACGCGTCCCCGCTGTCGGCCTCCTATGTCAAGCAGCGTAGGTCAACACGAACGCATTGTGAAGCTTACCGAGAGCAACTTCGACGAGCTCAGCGCGGGTTCGAAGCCGCTCTTCGTAGATTTCTGGGCCGACTGGTGCGGACCGTGCAAGACCATGGACCCGGTCGTCGAGAGGCTGGCGAAGAAGTACTCCGACAGGGTAGCCTTCGGAAGCGTGGACGTGGACGAGGAGATGAACCTCTCGTCGCGGTACCAGGTGGTGTCGATACCGACGTTCATGCTCTTCAGGGACGGGAAGCCGATGGATGCGGTCATCGGCGCCGTGGGCGAGGCGTCTCTGGAACAGTTCGTCAAGCGTGCGGCCGACGCCCGCTAGCGGCTCAGCCGACCCTGGTTCCGTCCAGCAGAAAGATGTCGGCGTCGTCCAGGCTGACGGCCCGCGACGAGAGGACGGGGCCGAACTGGAACGACCTGCTCCTGTTGATCGGCTGACCGCCGACCATCCTGTTGAACGGCGGCATCACCCTCAGCTTCCCCCTCCCTCTCGCCCTCGACTCGTATCCGGCCGCTTCCATCATCTCATGGACGTCGTACGACGTGAAGACCCAGACGGACTCCCGCGACCGCGCGCCGAGGCTGTCCCTCATCTCGTAGGTGAAGTGGGAGTGCCCGATGACCAGGTTCCGGGACGCCATTGCCTCCTCGGACGGCCATGCATGTCCGTGCGCCAGGCCCACCCTGGACCTCCCTTCCCCGATCACGGTCCCCTGCGGGGGGTGCAGCTTCACCCTGGGAGGGAGGACGGTCTTGAGGTTCCCGTCGTGGTTCCCCGGGATTACCTCGACCGACTCGAACAGGTCGAGGAGCGTCTCGAAGAACCAGGGGACGGCCCCCCAGTCGACGTCCTCCACCTTCCCCACGGAGTGCTTGACGTCCCCAAGGACCACTATGCGGCTGGCCGAGCTCGAGTCTGCGACGTCCCTGACCCTCTCCGCCATCTTCACGGTAGACGAAGGGACGTTGAAGCCCTTCCTCGCAAGCTCCTTCTCTATCCCTAGATGCAGGTCAGAGATGAGAAGGGTACTTTCGTCTCCTTGGGAGAATACGAGCGCTGCCTCGCCCGGCACCACCCTGAGCAACTAGCCGACCAGCGGGAGGATCTCTCCCCTGATGTAGTCCTTGAACTCGGGGAGTTCCAGCCTGCTGAAGACGGTTACCACGGTGTTCCTGGTGACGCCGACCACGTAGCCGTACTTCCGCGACTTCACCACCGTGTACCAGAGCTTGCCGTGCGCAAGGTACTCGTTGTAGAGGCTCGTCACCCCCAGCCCCGAGCCGTATAGCGACAGCTTGCTGATGTTCGGGATGTCGACGTCGTCGTAGAATATGATCTTGGTGTCGTCGAAGTTCTGCTCGTGGAACTTCTTCATCGTTTCCGGGTCGATCCTAGCCTCCACCACCTGGCCCAGCGCGAGGAAGATCGCCTTGCTCATCTCGTTGGCGACGTTGTTCGCCCTGTTCTTCTTGTCGTAGACCGTCAGGAAGAGCCTTCCCTTGAAGAGGTCGAACGTGAAGGGGGCTTCGTACGTCCTAGGGACGGGGACCGCCTTCCCGCGGTGCCCGACGACGAAGACGGAGTCGAAGGAGAAGACCCCCTCGAGGACGTCCTTGCCCGGCGCCAGGTCCCTGACCTCGGAGATCAGCTTGAACTGCTGGTCCTCCACGCTCGTTTCGGTCTCTATCTTGAAGGCCTTCAGTTTCTCCGCGAGCACGTCCATGTCGTAGTTCTCGCGGACCAGGAACACCTTCGCGGCTAGGACCAAGTCGTTCCTCCCCAATCGATGCCCGTTAATTGGCTTTCAGTTCGACCAGAACTGCCTGGTGGTCACGAACCTGATCTTCGCCTCCAGAAGGGTGGCGTAGAACTCCTGCTCGTCCTCGTGCATCTCTGCGAGAATCCTGGACGCCGTCTGCGGGCCGATGCCGTAGACCGACTGGGCTATCACCGCCTTCCTCCCGTACGAGAGGACCAGGTCGGCCCCCCGCCTGGCCTTCGCCAGCTCGGCCCTCTCCTCCTCGGTCAGCGGTTCCCGCGCCTCCCTCTTCTTCAGGAGGTCGGCCAGCTTGAAGCTCCCCCAGTAGCACGGCGCGAGCAGCCCGCCGCCGCAGGCTGTGCAATGGGGCTCCTCGGGGAGGTCCCCCACCGCGGACCTGCCCTGGTCGAGCCCGCACCTCAGACAGACGAGACTGACCTCGGTCCCGAAGATGCTGGCCTTCATCCTCTGATAGGAAGACTTCCCAAGGGAGTCCGGCGCGACGGCTTCCGGGACCTCCAGGTACCTGTACAGCAGGGAGTAAGCTATCGGGGTCGGCCTCTCCGCCGCGAGGAACGTCTGGACCTCCACCGACCCCTCGGCCACGTGGACCAGAACCTCCTTCGCCCTTGCCATGTCGATCAGGTCCCTCCCAGTCTCCTGAAGCGCCTCCTCGAATATCGGGGTCTTCTCGAACCTCGTGGGCAGCGAGCACAGGTTGGGGTGGGCTATCAGCTTGCCCCTCTTCAGGGCGCCGAACCTCTCGGCCACGTACTTCACCCGCGCCGGGAACGGGAAGTTCCTCTGGGCGGCCACCGCATAGGTCTTCTCCAGCTCGTCGGGGGGGATCCCGAGAAGCTCCCTCGCAAGGGCCTTCAGGTCGAGGTCTTCGGTGTCCTCGACCAGCTCGAAGAGTATCCTGTACCCGTCGAGCCACCAGACCCGCACGAGCCCCCTCCTGGAGAGCATCTCCTCGAAGACGTACGCGAAGGTCCTGTTTACCGACTCCCCGAAGCACATGTGCACGACCAGGTACTTCCCGAACCCCTCGAACAGGACTAGCCTGTCCGAGGGGACGGGCGCCCCCATCTTCTTCTGCTCCTCGATCTGGTCGGCGACGAGGGCCTTCGCCGAGGCGTCCCCCGGGATCCCCCGCAGGGCCCGTTCCAGCCCCTCCTCGCCCGCGTCGATCCCCTCGGAAACCTCTCTCCTCAGCCTCCCAGAGGCGACGGCGAGGTCGTACGGTAGCGGTAGCATCTCCCCGTCCCAGGTCGCCAGGGCGGCCAGGGGGTCTTCGACCGGGGTGACGTAGATCTTCCTGTCCTCGGCGACCTGCTCTATCTGCCAGATCCTCCCCTTGCAGACGAAGTGGACCCCGACCTTCGCCTTCAACAGGACGAACTCCTCTCCGAGTATCCCTACCGCCTCGTTCGTCGTGACGTCGACCACTAAGTACCTCGTCTCGTCCGGGATCATCGAAAGGTTCTCGAAGTAGTAGTCACGCGTTAGCCCGGTCCTTGACAGGGACCTGCCGTCGACCCGGACCTTCCTCAGCTCTGCAAGGTAGCTGACCGTCCTCCAGAACGCCTCCTGGTCGAGGGAGGAGTAGGGAGACGCCTTCCTCACCTCCGCGAGCAGGGCGTCCCCGTCCATCGAGCCGAAGTCCATCAGGTACCCCGCGATCTGGTGGGCCAGCACGTCGAGGGAGTTGCGGTAGGGTCGGGTAGGCTCGATCTTCCCAGCCGAGGCCTGGGAGATGCTGCTGGACGACTCGACCACGTCGTCAGCCGAGACGGCAACGAGGACCCCTTT
>JASHUK010000011.1 GCA_030040055.1 Nitrososphaerales archaeon
ACTGTCACGTCGCGACCTCGGCCCCCCAATACCACCTGGGCATCCCCCGCCTCCCGACGATGAGGAAGACCCCCACCACCAGGAGGGCCAGCCCCGCCAGGATGCCGACGAGCTTTACGATGTCGATGATGAAGTCGACCAGGGCGACGCGGAGGACGAAGAGAAGAAGCGCCCCAACCGCGACGAAGAGCACCCCGAATATCTGCGAGTCCCGCACCTTCTCGCTTTCGCCCCCGTCCTATTTATGGTGGAGAGCGCCTTGCGCTGCAGCAAACTTCATCTCGGCCCGCCCCGAGACCTCGCGGGTTTGGCCGCGATCTCGATATCCGACTGCGGGGTGATGCTCGAGCCCCAGCTCGGCATGTCCGCGGCAGACGTCGTCTCCGTGGCGAGGAGCGCCGAGGATTTGGGTTTCGGCTTCCTCTTCAGGTCGGACCACCTGCTCCCGACGGACGGGCGCCGAGGGATAGACTCCCCTGAGTGCTGGACGACCCTGGCGGCGGTGGCCGCCTCGACCAAGACGATCGGCTTCGGGCCGATGGTCTCCCCGATCGGCTTCAGGAACCCCGCCCTCCTGGCGAAGATGGCGTGCACCGTGCACTCGCTCTCCGGAGGGAGGCTCATGCTGGCGCTCGGTGCGGGATGGTATCAGGCCGAGTACGCCGCCCACGGGTACGCTTTCCCCGACTTCAAGACGAGAGTCGGTCAGTTCAGGGAGGCCCTTTCCATAATCTGTTCCCTTGTCAGGGACGGGAGGGCCGACTTCGACGGCAAGCACTTCTCGGTCCACACCGACTGTCTTCCTCGCCCCGCCGGGAGGATGCGCGTCATAGTGGGGGGAAAGTCGAAGCCGACGGTGAGGGCGGCGGGGCGGACCGCAGACGAGTGGAACGTGTTCGTCTCGCCGCGCGACCAGTACATCGAAATGAAGCGCGTCTTCGACGAAGCCCGCGAAGGGAGGAAGGTGCGGATATCTGAGACAGGCCCCTACCTGCTCGGCAGGAACCAGGCGGAGCTGGAACGGAACGCCGAGGCCCAGGCGCGGAAGTTCGGGCAGGCCCTGCCGGCGAAGGAGGTGCTGAAGAGGCTCAAGGACAGAGGCGCCGTCTGCGGGACGGTTGACGAGTTCAGGGCACAGGTCAGGGACAAGACGGACGCGGGGGTCGAGAGGTTCTACTTCCAGACGCTCGTCCCCGAGAACCGTTCGATGACGGAGCTGCTGGCCGACACCATCAAGGCCGGGTTGTGAGCGGGCGGGCCCGGTTCCGTTAATAACGAGGCGCCGGCAAGTCGCTTGAGTTGAAGATCGGCATCCTGGGAGCCCCCATGGACCTGGGTCAGACCAGAAGGGGTGTCGACATGGGCCCCACGGCGATGAGGATAGCGAGGCTCGGACCGCGCCTGGAGGATTTGAGGCACGACGTCGTCGACTACGGAAACATCCCGGCCACAGACATGTCTGCCGCGAAGGCAGGGGACGAGAAGGCCCGCTACCTGGACGAGATAGTCGCCCACTGCAGGCTGTTGGCACGCATGGTCTCTTCGTCGGCGCGGGACGGCTTCTTCCCTCTCGTCCTGGGCGGCGACCAGAGCGTCTCGATAGGGACAGCAGGGGGCCTGGCTGCCCGCGGGCGCGACAGGGGGGTCGTCTGGATGGACGCGCACGCCGACTTCAACACGCCGAAGACGACCCCGAGCGGGAACGTCCACGGGATGGCCCTGGCCGCCATCCTGGGCTACGGTGACCGGAGGCTCACGGGCCTCGGGGGGACCGGGCCGAAAGCCCTTGAGGAGAAGACCGTGCTCATAGGGGGAAGAAGCTTCGACGCCCAGGAAGCCGTCGCCCTCGCCCACTCCAAGGCCACGGTCTACACGATGAGGGAGGTGGACGAGCTCGGAATCAACAGGGTCGTGAGAGAGGCTGTCAAGATCGCGGGGGGAGGGGAGGACGGCGTCCACCTCAGCTTCGACGTCGACTGTCTGGACCCGTCTGAGGCTCCAGGGACAGGGACCCCCGTGAGGGGCGGGCTGACCTACCGGGAGGCCCAGCTCGCGATGGAGCTCCTCTACGACTCTGCGAAGGTGACCTCGGCGGAGTTCGTGGAGGTCAATCCCATCCTGGACTCGGCCAACCGGACGGCCGAGCTGGCGGTGGAGCTCGCCCTGTCGCTCTTCGGCAAGAAGATCACGGGGCAGGATGCGCCCCCGCGCCCGGGAGGCCCGGACTCGCTTCATTCACGGAAACGTTCTTAACCCAAACTCGAAAGGGAAGAAATCGGCCGGCCATGCCGAAGTTCAAGACGACCGCTGAAGCTCTCAAGATAGTCCACGACAAGGACCAGATACGCAATCTGGGGATAATAGCCCACGTAGACCACGGGAAGACGACCACGTCCGACTCCCTGCTGGCGGCCACCGGGATGCTCTCCCCGTCCGTCGCCGGGCAGGCGCTCGCCCTCGACTACATGGAGCTCGAGCAGCAGAGGCAGATGACGATCAAGGCCGCGAACGTGACGCTCTACTACGAGTCTGCGGGCAAGCCGTACGTAATCAACCTGATAGACACCCCGGGGCACATCGACTTCACAGGGAAGGTGACGAGGTCGCTCAGGGCCGTCGACGGGGCCATCGTGGTGGTCGACGCCGTCGAGGGGGTCATGACCCAGACGGAGACAGTCACTCGCCAGGCGCTGGAAGAGCGCGTCAGGCCGGTCCTCTACGTCAACAAGATAGACCGCCTGATCAAGGAGCTACGCCTCTCGCCGGAGAAGATGCAGGAGTGGCTCTTCAACATCGTGAAGGACTTCAACCGCCTCATCGACACCTACGGCGAACCCGAGTACAAGCAGAAGTGGAGGGTCTCGGTGCAGGACGCGCAGGTCGCCTTCGGCTCGTCCAAGGACAAGTGGGGCTTCAACTCGGACACGGCGAAGGCCGCGGGGATGTCGTTCAAGGACATCATAGGCGCGTACACTTCTGAGTCGCCGCAGTCGCTCGGGCAGAAACTCCCGCTGCACGAGGCGCTCCTGGGGATGGTCGTGAAGCACCACCCGCCCCCCCACGTGGCGCAGTCGTACAGGATCCCGAAGATCTGGCCGGGCGGGGACCTGACCGGAGACCTCGGGAAGGCGCTGCTTTCGTGCGACGACTCGGGCCCCACGGTGATGATGGTCACGAACGTCGTCGTCGACCCCGCCGCAGGCCTTGTGGCCACGGGCCGGCTCTTCTCCGGGACGATCTCCAACGGCGACTCCGTCTACCTCCTCAACTCGAAGAGGGAGGGGAAGGTGCAGTCTGTGCAGATATTCATGGGCTTCCAGAGGGAGATAGTAGACTCTCTCCCGGCCGGGAACATACCAGCCCTGCTCGGGCTGGACATCAGGGCCGGTGAGACGATCGCGAACGTGAAGGACACCGCGCCCTTCGAGTCGATCCACTACGTGAGCGAGCCTGTCGTCACCGTCGCCGTCGAGGCGAAGCACCCGAGGGACCTCCCCAAGCTGGTGGAGGTCATGAGGAGGCTCAACATCGAGGACCCCAACCTGGTGATCACGATAAACCAGGAGTCAGGGGAGACGCTGATGGCTGGGATGGGGGTGCTGCACCTCGAGATCGCCACCACGATGATCCAGCAAGCCGGGCTCGAGATAGTGACCTCGCCACCGATCATCAACTACAGGGAGACCATCCGCGCCAGGGCGGGGCCGGTCATGTCCAGGTCCCCCAACAGGCACAACAAGATCTTCATCGAGGTAGAGCCCCTCGAGTCGGACGTCGTGGAGCTGGTCAGGAACGGGACGATCAGCGAGACCATGGACACGAAGACCGTCGTGAAGACGCTGCGCGACCACGGATGGGACCCGGACCAGGCGAGGAACTGGCAGGCGATAGACGAGAGGGGCAACATAATGACCGAGGTGACGAAGGGAGTCCAGTTCCTGCAGGAGTCGATGGACTCGATCAGGGCGGGGTTCGACGACATTATGAAGAACGGACCGCTCGCCTACGAGTTCACGAGAGGCGTGAAGGTGGTGCTGACCAACTACGTCCCGCACGAGGACGCGGCGCACAGGACCTACGCCCAGCTGATGCCTGCGTCCAGGAGAGCCATACTGGGGGCCATGCTCAGCACCAACCCGACCCTGCTGGAGCCAGTCCTGGGAATAGAGGTCAAGGGCCCGTCCGACCTGATCGGCGCGATAACCGGGGTGATCAGCGCGAAGAGGGGGAAGCTCGTGAAGATCGACCAGAAGGAGGTCATGACCGTCGTAGAGGGGGAGATACCGGCCTCCGAGACCTTCGACCTGAGCGAGAAGATGAGGGGGGCAACCGCCGGGAAGGCCGTCTGGAACACTCACTTCAAGCTCTGGCAGGCGGTCCCGTCGAACATGCTCCTGGGGCTTGTGACGGAAATCAGGAAGAGGAAGGGGCTCCCTCCGGACCCGCCGAAGGCGGCGGAGTTCATCGACACGGAATAAGCCCGCCTCTCCGCGGTTGCCTTGCTTATCTAACGGTCGAGTGGGCTGACCTCCCGTGCGCGTGGAGCCAGCCCTGATCCACCGTCTGTTCTACCCGCAGGTCCCCGCCCTCTTCTGCGCAGGCCACGGCGGAAGGGTCTCGGCCATGCCGGTCGTCTCCTGCATGTCGGTCTCCGACGCTCCGCCGATGGTGGCTGTCGCGTGCTTCACCGGCGGACAGACGCTCAAGCTGGCGAGGGCCGCCGGGGCCTTCTCTCTGTGCCTCGTCGACCGCGGGCTCGCGCGAGCCGTTTCCTTCCTCGCCTCCAACAGCGGTTCCCGCTACAGGAACAAGATTTCTTCGGCAGGCCTCAGGAGCGCGAAGGGGAGGAGCCTGAACGTGCCAGTGGTCGCGGGGGCCTCAGCCGTCCTCGAGTGCAGGGTGCAGTCCTCGACAGGCGCGGGAGACCACGTCCTGGTCGTCGGACTCGTGGAGGAGTGCCGCGCCTCCTCCGCCTTCGCCGCGTACTGGGACTACCGCAAGTACAGGCCCATCCTGTACGACGGCTGGAGGGGCGGGATGAAGACCTACAGGGACCCGACTCTCAGGGGCGTTCGTCGCGCCCGACGAGCCTCACCGCGAAGGGCTTCGACCCGCTGAGCCTAGCCGCGTTGATCTCAAGGACCGTCACCCTCTCGACCGACTGCGCCTGAGAGAGCGGCCCGACGTAGACAGGGCGCATTCTCGGGACGCTCGAGACCAGCCGAGCTGCCCTGGCGAAGCCCTCCTTGTCGGCGGCCGCTATGAGCACGTCGAGCTCGGGGCGCTCCGGGTCGCCAAGCATCCCCTGAGGCACGTTGTTGAAGGCCGTCGCGACCACACTCTCAGGGAGGGCCTCGGCGATGGCCTCCGCCGCGGACCCTTTCGCGAGCGCGTACTGCAGCACGCCCTCCTCCACCTTCAGGGGGTTGACGACCGAAAGGACCAGCTTCCCGGCGAGGGGCCCGGCCAGCACGGCCAAATCCCCGACGGCGCCGAACGGGACAGCCACCACGCATGCCTCGCACCACTCGGCCGCCCCCTGATAGGAGCCCCAGGACGCCCCCGGTATCCGCGCGGCGGCTCTCTTCGCCCTTTCGGGGTCACGGGAGCCTATCCTGACCTCGTTCTTCAGCGCGAGCAGGCGCCCCAGCCCGGACCCCATCGCGCCGGTCCCCCCGACTATCGCTACCTTCATCCCTGGAGCTTCTCCTGGCCGACCCTCTCTTCGCGTCTCACGAAGCCCTTGTCCAGGGCCTCCCTTATCTTCTCCGCCCTCTTCCAGCCGATGCCCTGCGTCATCGCAAGCTCCCCAGCAGTCAGCCCCATTATCCTTCTGGGCGTCCCGTACTTCCTCAGAAGCCTCTCGGCTAGCTTCCTCCCGACCCCTGGGAGCGAGGAGACAATGAAGACCTGCTGCGCGGCGACCCCCCCTGCCTTTCGGGGGACCTCCCACGGCATGGCCTCGAGCGGCTTCGCGCGGGCGTGGGCCAGCAGCTCGGCTATGGCGACGGCGGTCTCCCTTGGGTTGGCGGTGTAGACCACCCGCAGGCCGTAGGCCAGGGTCACGTTCGCGATGGCGCCGTAGAACGACTTCAGGTTCTTCGCGAGCGACTCGACCTCCTTCGAGTCCCCTTCCACCAGGAGGTACGGTTTCGAGTACGACGCGGCGATCTTCGCCGCCTGGTAGAACAGGCGCGAGTCGTACACGGACGAGACGAGGTCCCTTACGGCCTTCCTCTCGACGGCTACCTCCGGGCTGAGGACGTAGTCGGCGACCGGGAGCCTGCTGAAGTAGACCCTGACGTTGAGCCTCGAGAGCTCGTCGGGGACCCCGCTCGCCTTCTCCCTCTCATCCGCCACCACCCTCGAGGGGATCACAGCGGCTGCAGCGGCAGGACGAAATAAAAGGAGTAGGCGGCGATTACGAAGGCCGCGACCGCCGCCAGGGCCACAGCCTTGTCGACCCTCCGCAGCCTGTGCTCGACGAGCGAGGTCGGCCGGGGGACGGCCCCGTAGGCGCGGGACTCCATGGCCTCCGCCAGTTCCCCGCTCCTTACGACGGAGTTCACGACAAGCGGTATCATCACCGGCACCATGTTCCTCAGCCTCCTGACTAGGTTCCCCTTGTCCAGCTCCAGGCCCCTCGACTTCTGGGCGTCCATGATCTGGACGGCGTCGAGGACCATCACGGGGACGAACCTTACGGCGGTCACGAAGGCGAAGACCATGTCGCGGGGGACGTGGAAGGTCTTCATCACCTGCTCGAGCTCGTCCGGGGAGGCGGTGATGAAGAAGAGGCTGGTCGAGGCTATCACGGCCACGAACCTCGCGGCGTAGAGCGTGGACGTCTCCAGGCTCCGCGTGAAGAAGATGTTGACGACGAA
>JASHUK010000139.1 GCA_030040055.1 Nitrososphaerales archaeon
TATCACCAAGCCGGCTTGGATGAGGGAACGTCCAATGCCAGAGGGCGAGCGCAAACTCGTAGCCATAATGTTCACGGACATGGTAGGCTATACCGCCCTGGGCCAGAGGAACGAGGCGCTCTCGCTCGCCCTGGTCGATGAACAGCGGAGGCAGATCAGGCCGGTACTCCAGCGGCACAACGGTCGAGAGGTCAAGACGATAGGAGACGCCTTTCTCGTTGAGTTCCCGAACGCCATCGACGCGGTCAGGTGCGGCTACGATATCCAGAGGACCGTCAGGGAGTACAACCTGTCGCTCGCCCCCGAGAGTCGAATCCACCTGAGGATAGGAATCCACCTTGGCGAGGTCGTCGAGTCGAACGGCGACATTTCTGGCGACGCCGTCAACGTCGCATCGAGGGTCGAGCCGCTCGCGAAGGACGGAGGGGTCTGCATGAGCCGCCAGGTGTACGACCACGTCCAGAACAAGTTCGAGCTTCCGCTGAAGAGCCTCGGGGAGAAGTCGCTGAAGAACGTCGGCGCCCCCGTCCAGGTGTACGAGATGGTGATGCCCTGGAGCGCTCAGGACCCAGGAGAAGCGCGGGAGCTTGACAAGAAGCGGGTGGCGGTGCTCCCCTTCTCAATCATGAGCCAAGACGCGAACGACGAGTACTTCGCCGACGGCATGACCGAGGAGCTGATCACCACGCTCTCGGGGGTGAGGGACCTGACAGTCATCGCCCGGACATCCGTCCTGAAGTACAAGGGCGCCCCCACAGGGGTCTCCGAAATAGGGAAGGAGCTGAACGTTGGGACCCTGATAGAAGGGAGCGTCAGAAAGGCGGGCAACAGGGTAAGAATCACCGTCCAGATGATAGACTCCAAGACCGAAGGGCACGCGTGGGCTCAGAACTACGACAGACAGCTGGAGGACATCTTCGCGGTCCAGAGCGAGATAGCCGAGAAGGTGGCCGACTCTCTGAAGATCAAGCTGGCGGAGAAGGAGAGGTCGGAACTCGAGGCAGGCTCCACCCGAAGTGCGGACGCCCATGAAAAGTACCTGCTCGCCATGCACGCGGGCCCCGACGACGGGCCGAACGACCGTTTCAGGCGGATGAAGTATCTTGAAGAGGCGATTCAAAGCGACCCCACCTTCGCGCTGGCGCACTCGGCGCTGGGGCACCTCTACGTCCTGCTGGCTGGAGACTACATGCCTCCCAAAGAAGCCTTTTCCAAAGCTAGCACATACATCTCCAGGGCTCTGGAGCTGGACGACAGGCTCGCGGAAGCCTGGACCGCCCACGGGAACCTTGCCCTGCAGCAGAAGTGGGACTGGGAAGAAGCCGAGAGGAGCTTCAGAAAGGCGATCGAGTTCAACCCGAGCTCGTCGGGTGCCTATACCTGGTACGCGATAATGTCGGGGATGCTCGGGAGGCTCCAAGACGCGGTGCAGTTCTCAAGGAAGGCGACGGACCTCGACCCGCTCCCCGTATTCCCGAGGGTGCTCCATTGCGCATTTCTCGCCCTCGCCGGAGACGGCGATGAAGCCGCCCGGGAGATCGCCAAGCTCCGCGAGCTGCATCCAGCCGATGCGGAGATGCACAACGTGCTGGCCCTGGCCTACGCCCAGTTGGGAGACACCGGCAGCGCAAGGAAGGAGCTTGACCTTCTGGAAGAGGTCATGGAGACCAGGCGAGCTCATGGGGCGCGGGGCTGGACCACAGGAGTAATTCCTTGGATCTATGCTGCTAACGCCTTCACATACGTCGCCAGCGGCGGCGCGGACCATGTTCTGAAGACGATCGGGCGTGCCGAAGACGAGATGAAGCACGGGTACGTGGAGGCGCCCACCCTTGGAACGCTGTACCTGGCTTTGGGGAACAAAGACAAGGCCCTGGAGCTGTTCGAAAAGGGAACGGACGAGGGTTCGCCGGGTCTGCTGTTCCAGAACATCTGGAAGGGCTTCGTTCAGATACGCTCTGATCCGAGGTTCGCGTCGATGCTGAAGAGAATGGGAGTTCCGAACTCCGCCGACGGATAGGAAGATCCATACTATCCGCCGTAAGGGGCCGCGGGCTTAAATCAAGCGAAGGGCGAGACCGAGTGATGGCCCAAGACGGCCCTCAAGGTGAAGGGCCGCGCTTCCAGAGGGTCATAACGCTCCGTTACGCGGTAGCGATGTACGTCAGCTCCGTCCTTGGCTCCGGGATACTCGTAATACCGGGGCTCGCGGCGAGCGTCGCCGGTCCCGGCTCCATCCTTGCCTGGCTGCTCCTCGCGGTCGCGAGCTACCCGTTCGCCTACACCTTCGCGAGGCTTTCGGCGCGGAAGCCGGTGTCCGGCGGAATCTACTCCTTCGCACTCGAAGGGTTCGGGCACGTAGTCAGCAGGGCTGTCGCATGGCTCTTCATCGCATGGGAGTTTCTCGGGGCCCCCGCGGCCACCCTCGCGGCGGCGTCTTATCTCGCGACCGCGTTCCCGCTCAGCAGGCCGGAGATATTCCTCGTGGCAGGGGGAATACTCGCGCTCGCCTTCGGGGTCAACTACCTCGGGATCAAGCTCAGCGGGAGGGTGCAGCTGGCGACGGTAGTCGCCATAGTGGCGGTACTAGTCTTCGCCGTTCTGACATCGGCCGGGAGGGTGAGCGCCTCCAACTTCACCCCGTTCCTCCCCGGAGGAGCGACCTCGGTGGGGGTCGCGGCTGCCCTGATCGTGTGGTGCTTCCTGGGCTACGAGAACGTGTCCAACGTCGCCGAAGAGTTCAAGGACCCCGAGCGGGACTTCGGGAGGAGCGTCCTGATTAGCGTCGTGCTGGTCAGCGCCCTCTATCTCGCTGTCGCCGTGGTAATCGTCGGTACGGGAGTCTACCTGACCGGGTCGGGGGTCACCCCCTTCGCCAACCTGACGCAGGCCGTGTTCGGGAGGTCGGGCGAGGCCGTCGTTTCCATCCTGGCGGTGGTCATCATATTCGGGACGGTCAACGCCTACACCGCCGGCTTCGGGAGGGTGATGTACGCCGCCGCGAGAGAGGGGGACTTCCCGAGGCAGCTGGCTGTCCTCGACAGCCGCACCGGGGCTCCGAGGCGTGCGCTGATGGCCCTGTTCGCCCTGGCGGCGGTAAGCCTGGCCGTCTTCTACGTGTTCAACCTGAGCATAGAGAGCGCCTTCCTGGCCACCAGCGGGGCCGCGATATTCGCGTACATCATCGGGTCGCTGGCGGGGACCAGGCTTCTCCGCGAGAAGGGGCTGAGGAAGGCGCTCCCGTGGATTTCCCTGGTCGCCTCGGTGGCGATACTCCCCTTCATCGGGTGGTTGTTGCTCAGCAGCGCCGCCGTGGTGGGGGCAGGCCTGCTCGTGGGCTGGGCTTCATCCCGCAGACGGTTATAAGCGGAAGATGAAAGAGGGCGGCCGATTCGCAGTGGAATCGGGAGAGACTCAGGGGCAGCCCGCAGTGGGCCCGTCGGACCTCTCAGGCTTCATCCTCGCCGTCTTCGGCTTCGCGATGTCGGGGGTCGGCCCGATCGTGGTGTCCCTAGTGGAGCTTCTGATCTATCCGGACGGCTGCCCGACCCCTAACGCATGCACATTCCTAAGCAACGTGATCCTCGTGGCTGTCGCCGGGCTGGTGATCCTGGGGACACTGCTGTGGGCAGGAGGGATGCTCCTTCAGGGCGGGGCGTTCCGCAGCACCGAGTTCACGATATTCGCGGGCGGGGGCGGAGCCTTCATCGCAGCGACGGTCCTCACGCTGGTCCTGCCCACAGAGGGGAGTCTCGGGACGCCGCTTTACGGGAACGTAGAGCTGCTGGCGGCGCTGTACGGGCTGGCGTTCGCCGTGATGCTGGCCGCCGTCGTCCTGTTCTGGGACAGGGCAGGGAGGACGGGCGCAGGAGGGAGGCTGTTCGTGATGCTCTTCGGGTTGTGCATCGCTGTCGCCGGTGTGGCCGTGGTGCTGCTGGGGAGCGTGTACTACGTCCAGGTGCACGGGACGGACGGGCTGGGAACTATCGGGCTGCTGGCCGACGGGGTCGGCTGGCTCGTCTGCGCGGGAGGCGCGGTGCTCCTCAGAGGATGGTACGCGTCAGGGAATCCGCTCCCCATACCCCCGCCTCCGGCCGAGGTCCCGGCCGCCGACGTCCCGGAATCAGAGTGACCAAAAAGGGAGAGGGACCGGTGCCGCGCCTACCCTGACACTGTAGCTGTCAGGGTGACGAGGTACTCGGTCGATCCGTTGGTGAGGTCCACCGACACCAGCGAGCTGGTACCTGCGAAGGACCCGCGGGCCGATGCCTGGATGAGGAACTGGCCGGACGAGCTCGTTGTCCCCTGTCCGGAGAGAGATGACGCTGACAGGCCCATCTGGGCGGATCCAGACGAGACCGTGTAGGTTGTGCTGTCGATGGTGATGCTGCCGCTGGTCAGGGAGAGCGTGTAGCCCTCGGAGAGCTTGGCGGTGACCGTGAAGGTCAGGGTGCCGGATGCTGTCCCCGTGGTGTTGGTGCCTGCTATCCTGTAGGTGCCCGAGGAGCTGGTCAGGGTGATGGTCTGGCCGACGGTCAGGTTGGACTGGGCCTGGAAGGGTCCCATTCCGTAGCCCTGGCCGAAGCCTGGGCCGAATTGCTGTCCTCTCTGGCCGGCCATGTTCCCCCAGCATCCGCCCTGCTGGGGTGACGAAGTGCCTGTGCTGGAAGACGATGTGGTGCTGGTGGTGGTCGTCGCTGCCGCCATGGCTGGGTAGGCCAGGATCAAGGCCGTGACCGCCAGGGCCGCCGCGGCGACTATCGCCGTCTTTGTGGCTCTGCTTGCCATTTTTCTTCAGCCCTACGAGCGGCCGGCGCTATTTACCGGATTTCCGACATCGTTCCCAAATCTGTCCGGAATCGTTTGAGGAACTCTCCCCATTTCGGGGAGGGGCTCAGCGGACCCGGAAAGAACGGGAGACCGTCTGAGCCGCCTCTTCCAGCCGCGGATACAGCTGCTCGACCTTCCCTTCTCGCTTGTCTGACATGGTCTGCAAAGGCGCGTCCGGCCTTCTTATTGTCAGGGCACCT
>JASHUK010000140.1 GCA_030040055.1 Nitrososphaerales archaeon
CCTCCTGGTCGCACCGGCGATTTCCCTCCTGGGGTCGGCGATTCCGAAGTCCCTTGATAACACCTTCTCCGCGTCCTCGGAGGTCTCTTCGGTGAAGACCGCGTGGAGGACCAGGCGGTCCTCCTCGGAGAGTTCGAGGGACTCGAGGATTTCTGACACTTCGGCTTCGTCCCTCTGCAGGTCGTCTATCGCCCTGCCGAGCCTCCTCGCCTTCTCCTCTATCCTTCGCCTCAGTACTATCGTCTCTTCCGCCAGCTCTTCGAGGCGCGCGAGAGCCTTTCCCTCCGGCTCCGCCCCCTTCCGCCTCGGGGAGACCTTCACCACTGTCAGGCCGCTGGCTCCGTAAGCGCCCACCGCGTAGTCTTTCAGATAGTAGAGCTTCCGGGCCCCTTCGCCCCTGACTCGCTTCTGCCCGAGCACCCCGATCCGTCCGAGTTTCGCTAGATGCTTCAGGACCCCCTGCACGGATGTCCCAGTCAGATGGGAAAGCTCGGTCAGGGTCCGCGGCCTGGTCGACAGCATGCCGGCTATCTGGAGGGTCGACGGCGATGAAAGGAGCTCCGACTCGACGCGCTTGGGCATGCGGGCTCCATCTCCCAAAAGATTTATAAAAGGTTAACTTTGGGTTAATCAACCAGAGGTTAATCAGATGAGCACAGACGAGGACCCGGAAAGAGGGACGGATAGGAGGAAGGACCTCCGCGACATGCTGGACGAGCTGGAGCGCTACTTCGAGGAGATGGAGAGGGACATCCAGACTGCGGTCCACGACAGCCTCTCGGCCGCGAGGTCGATGCAGAAGCCTTTCGTCGCGGGGTTCTCGTTCAAGCTCGGCCCCGAGGGTAGGCCGTCGATGCAGTTCTTCGGGGACAGCCCTCGGCTGGCGGGCGGATACAGGTCCCCCCTGACAGAGCAGATCGTAGACCAGAAGGGAGGCACCCTTCGGCTCGTCCTCGACATGCCGGGGGTGGAGAAGGGTGACATCGAGCTCGGCGTGGCCGAGAGGACGGCGACGATAAGCGCGGCCAGGGGGCTCAGGAAGTACAAGGCGGAGGTCGGGCTGAAGACCGAGGTCGACCCGGCCAGCGCCAAGGCAGAGTACAGAAATGGAGTACTCGAAATTCTGTTTTCAATCAGAGACAAGGATAATAAGGGCTACACGAGGATTGACGTTGCATGAGAGTGGACGCGGCTTGAGCCAGCAACAAGTGCAGCTGAAGGTCCTCGAGGCGTATACGCGCGACGTCGGGCGCGGCGTCGCCAGGATAGACTACGACGCGATGGACGCGCTGGACGCTTCTACCGGCGACGTGATCGAGATCAAGGGGAAGCGGAGGACGGTCGCGAAGTGCCTCCCGCTCTACCCGTCCGACGAAGGCAGGGGGATCGTGAGGATCGACGGGCTGATCAGGAACAACGCTGGCGTGGCGATAGGGGACATGGTGGTCGTCAAGAAGGTGAAGGCCCCGCCGGCGGAGAAGGTGGTCGTCGCCCCGCTCGAGGCCGTCCCGCCGATTGACGAGCGCTACCTGGCGGACGCGCTCGAGAGCGTCCCCGTGACGAAGGGGGACAACATCATGATACCGTACTTCGGAGGGAGGCTGACGTTCCAGGTCGTAGGGGTCAGCCCGGCCGCCGACGCCGCGCTGATCACCCAGCGCACCGTCTTCGTGATCTCCGAGAAGGGCGAGGCCCTCAGGGGCGTCCCTCAGGTCACCTACGAGGACATCGGCGGTCTGAAGGACGAGATCCAGAAGGTGAGGGAGATGATCGAGCTCCCGCTGCGCCATCCGGAGATATTCGAGAAGCTCGGAGTCGAGGCACCGAAGGGGGTGCTGCTGTACGGCCCGCCCGGGACCGGCAAGACCCTGCTGGCGAAGGCGGTGGCCACCGAGAGCAACGCCCACTTCATCCCGATCAGCGGCCCCGAGATAATGTCGAAGTTCTACGG
Organism: Nitrososphaerales archaeon; assembly: GCA_030040055.1. Classification (GTDB taxonomy): domain Archaea; phylum Thermoproteota; class Nitrososphaeria; order Nitrososphaerales; family Gagatemarchaeaceae; genus UBA183. The sequence continues at coordinate 1,952 of JASHUK010000140.1, forward strand.
GGAGTCGGAGGCCAGGCTGAGGGAGATCTTCAAGGAGGCCAAGGAGAAGGCGCCGACGATTATCTTCATCGACGAGATAGACTCGATCGCTCCGAAGAGGGAAGAGGTGACTGGGGAGGTCGAGAGGAGGGTCGTCAGCCAGCTCCTGTCCCTGATGGACGGGCTCGAGGCGAGAGGGAAGGTGATCGTGATCGCGGCGACGAACAGGCCGAACGCCATCGACCCGGCGCTGCGCAGGCCGGGAAGGTTCGACCGCGAGATAGAGATCAAGGTCCCGTCGAAGAGCGGCAGGCTGGAGATACTCCAGATCCACACGAGGCACATGCCGCTGGCCCAGAGCCTCGAGAGCGACAAGCACCCGACGAGCGAGAAGATAGTCGACCTCGAGAAGCTCGCCGCCGTGACCCACGGATTCGTGGGAGCTGACCTTGAGTACCTCTGCAAGGAGGCAGCCATGAAGACCCTAAGGAGGAACCTGCCCAACATCAAGCTGGAGGAGGACAGGCTCAGCCCGGAGACTCTGGACAAGCTGATAGTGACGATGGTCGACTTCGAGGAGGCGCTGAGGGACGTGATGCCCTCCGCGATGAGAGAGGTCTACCTCGAGACCCCCGACGTCCAATGGAGCGACATCGGCGGGCTGGACTCTGTGAAGAAGGAGCTCCAGGAGGCGGTCGAGTGGCCGCTGAAGTACACCGACCTCTACGACAAGATAGGCTACAGCATGCCGAAGGGGATCCTCCTGCACGGGCCGTCAGGTACCGGCAAGACACTCCTAGCGAAGGCCGTCGCGACCGAAAGCGAGGCCAACTTCATCAGCGTCAGGGGGCCGGAGCTCCTCAGCAAGTGGGTCGGTGAGTCGGAGCGCGGCATAAGGGAGGTGTTCCGCAGGGCCAGGCAGGCGTCGCCGTGCGTCATATTCTTCGACGAGATAGACGCCCTCGCCCCGACCAGGGGGATGGGCGGGGACAGCATGGTCACCGAGAGGGTAGTGAGCCAGCTGCTGACGGAGCTCGACGGGGTGCAGGCGCTCCAGGGCGTGGTCGTCCTGGCGGCGACCAACAGGATCGACATCGTCGACCCGGCGCTGCTCAGGGCGGGAAGGTTCGACAAACTGATCCAGATACCCCTCCCGGACAAGGGCGCGAGGACGGAGATACTGAAGATCCACCTGAAGGGGGTCCCGACCGCGAAGGACGTCGACATCGACAGGCTGGTGGAGATGACGGAGGGGCTGAGCGGGGCGGACATGTCCTCCCTGACCAACACCGCGGTCTCGATCGTCCTACAGGAGTTCATCTCGAAGTACCCGAAGCCGGAGGACGCGAAGAAGCACCTCGACGACGCCATCGTCAAGATGGAGCACTTCGTGGAGGGAGCCAAGAAGGTCAGGTCGTCGCGCGAGGGGAAGCCGATGGAGAAGGTCGCCGTCCCCTACTACCGCTGAAGGGCGCCCGCTCGACCAGACGGCAGTTCACCCGGCTCAGGCAAAGTAATTACGGCTCGGCGGAAAGGCGGGGGCGTTGCAGGAGGCGCAGGTCATAGGACGGGGCACTTGGCTGGACAAGGTCGCCCACGACGCCATCGAGAGGGAGCGGAAGCTGGGGAGGGACCTCGGGATGGTGAGGGTCGAGAGCGGGCTGGGTGCCTCGGGCCTGCCGCACATCGGCAGCGTAGGGGACGCGATAAGGAGCTACGGGGTCAAGCTCGCGCTCGAGACGGCGGGCTTCGAGTCGGAGCTGCTGGCCTACTCGGACGACTTCGACGGGCTCCGTAAGGTTCCGGCAGGCTTCCCCTCCTGGCTCAGCGAGTACATCGCCCAGCCGGTCTCGCGCATCCCCGACCCGTTCGGGTGCCACGGCTCCTACGCGGAGCACGTCGGCTTCCTCCTGAGGGACTCCCTCGACCGCCTCGGGATCGAGTACAGGTTCCAGAGCGGGACCGAGGCCTACCGCTCCGGGGCATTGAACGAGCAGATGCGCACTATCCTCTCGCGCGCGGACGAGGTTGGGAGGAAGATCAAGGAGCTGGTCGGGCAGTCGAAGTACGAGTCCAGCTTGCCGTACACCCCTGTCTGCGGGGAGTGTCGCAGGATCTACACTACGAGGGCTCTCTCATTCGACGGCAGGGACACTGTGACCTACAGATGCGAGGGCGCCGACGTCGGGGGGCACCCCTTGGAGGGGTGCGGGCACGAAGGCAAGGTGGGGCTGTCCGACGGGGAGGGGAAGCTGATGTGGAAGGTGGAGTTCGCCGCCAGATGGGCCGCGTTCGACATACGCTTCGAGGCGTACGGGAAGGAGCTGACCGACTCGGTAAAGATCAACGACTGGGTGTCGGAGAAGGTCCTGGGGCACCACCCTCCCTACCACGCGAGGTACGAGCTGTTCCAGGACAAGTCCGGGAAGAAGATGTCGAAGTCCTCCGGGAACCTGCTTGCCCCGGGAGAGTGGCTCGAGTACGCGTCACCGGCCAGCCTCAGGCTACTGATGTACAAGAGGATAGTCGGGGCGAGGAACATATCTGTTGCCGACATCCCCGCGTACATGGACGAGCTCGACGACCTCGAGGAGGCGTACTTCTCGCGCAAGAGGGACCCCAACCCAATGAAGGACGCGAAGCAGAGGGGCCTGTACGAGTACACAACCCTGCTCAAGATGCCGCAGCGGGCGGGCGTCCACGTTCCCTACCGGCTGATGGCCCAGCTCGCCGGCCTAGCTCCCGAAGGGGCCAGGGAGGAGTTCGTCATGAGGAGGCTGGTCAACTACGGGATGGCCAAGGAGCCCTCGGCCGAGCTATCGGCGAGGATCGCCTGGGCGGCCAGGTGGGTCCAGAGGGAGGGGATGAAGCCCAGGAAGGCCGTGAAGATCCGAGGGAAGCCCAAGAAGGCCGTCAGAGAGTTTGCCCGAGCCATAGCCAGCATGTCGGACCCGGTTCAAGTCCAGAACGCCGCCTTCGAGGCGCTCAAGGGCAATGGCCTCTCCCCTTCAGAGTTCTTCCCGTCCGTCTATGAGGTCCTCGTAGGCTCTGACAGGGGGCCGAGGCTCGGACCCTACATCCTCGACTTTGACCCTAAGAAGGCGAGCGATGCCCTCCTGAAAGCGACTGCGACCAGCTAGAGAGCGGCGACCGGAAATGGGGCGGCTTTCGCCGCTATCGTAGCGGGTGGCATTACGTCGAGGGGAGCGAACCGAGTCACCCTGCCAAGCGGTTCTCGGCAGAAGTCGACTCCTGTTCACGATTAAATAAGAATCCTGCGAGTCAGTCGGCGGCGGCCTTGTTGCTGTGGTGAGCCACAGGGGTCGAGGACTGGTTTCGCGGTCGGTCATAGTGGGCTCAATGCTGTTCCTGCTGCTCGTCAGCGCAGTTCCCAGGCCGACCTCCGCGTCGACGAGCGGCAACGCGGGCAGCACTCCCACAGAGTGGGGCGGGTCAGGGATGAACCTGGTGGCCTCGATAGTCGAAGACTCATCCGGGAACACCTACGTGGTCGGAACCAGCGACGCCTACGCTAGCCAGACGGTCGGGTTTAGCGCGGTCATTCTGAAATATTCCCCTGACGGGATCCTGCTCTGGCAGAAAATTTGGAGCGGCACGATAGGTGCCGCAGCGACGGGGGCCGCGCTGTCGTCCGACGGGAGTGCGCTCTATGTCACCGGGATGGTGTTTGCGCCGGGGGCGACGCCCGCCGACTTGGAGACTCACATCTTCCTGATGAAACTCGCGACATCCAACGGCGCGTCCTCATGGACAAGCGTGAAGATGTGGGGAGGGTCCGGGGACGAGTTCGCGCTAGGGATAGCCGCCTCCTCGGACGGCAGCGTATACATAACGGGAACCGCGAACAGCACGGACACCGCATATGTCCCTCAGCCGGACCCAGGCTCGGGGATTCACTCGCAGTACGGGGCTCTCCTGTTGAAGTTCAGCTCGGCCGGGGCGCTCGACTGGGCGCGCACCCTCGCGGTCCCAGAGACGTACTACTTGCAGGGGTGTGAGTCCGTGAGCGGGGTATGCGACTCCATCGCAGACGCCATCGTCGTCGACCCGCAGGGAAACGGAATCTGGATAGGGGGGGAGACCTGGACCCCCGGGGTCACTCCCTTCGTCGCGCTATTCTCTACCACCGGCACTCCCAGCTATGTAGACTACTTCGAGCCTCCTGCCGCCGCCCCCAGCATTGTCACGGCGCTGGCTCTCTCTCCTAACGAAAAGACTCTGTACATAGGGGGCACTGACTCCTACGCCACCTTGAACTCCGTTCTGAACGCCCTGGTCCAGTACTTTTGCTTCGCTTTCGGATGCCCCGGCACTTGCGACGTAGTCAACCCCTTCTCCGACATTCCCGGGGACGTTGCTGACGCCGCCGGGAACCTCTTTACCACCTACTTCTGCCCACCGAGCGCAGACCTGCAGTATCTGACCTATGCTTGGGTCGGCGCCATGCCCGCGGGAGGGATGCAGACGGAGTCGGACTTTACGTCCGGCTTCAGGCTAGACTGGGGCGTGGAGACAGGCGGAGGAGGCTCCTTCGACTCCGTCAGTTCCCTTGCGGTCCAGCCGAACGGCACCCTCTACGTCGCTGGGAGCACGAGCGCCTCGTGCATCCTCTACCTGGGGTGCGAGATGAATACCTTCCTGCTCAAGCTATCCCCCTCAGGGCAGCTACTCTCCCAAGGGATATGGGGACTCCGCGGCTGGCAGGCGGCCGACCCCGCCGTCGTCATCTCCTCAGACGACTACTCGATCATGATCGCGGGGAGCACTAACGAGTCCGGCGGCTTCTCCTTCAACCCTCTGTCCGGGATCAACGCCAAGCAAGTGTACTGCAACAGCCAGACTTGCAGCGACTCGCTCTATTCGGACGACTATTCGGGGGCCTGGCCCGTGGCAAACGCGCCAGGCACCGACCAGGTGACCACGCCTGGCAAGTGCTCCCTGGAGAACGCGTCTCTATGCTACCAAATGTTCGGCTCTTTCGTCCTGGACGCTCCTTGCGACCCCAACCTCCTGCAGTGCCCGAAGGCGTCTCAGTCCACGGTCCTCCCCTCCACGCCGTCCGGGCCGGTCACCGGCGGAAACTACATCGAAATGTTCCTTGACAGGCTGCCCCTCCTCAACTCGGGGGAGGCGGTCCAACCAATGCTGCTTTCGGACCTCAACGGAGGCTCGGTCCAGTGGACGATAAGCGGGTGCGACGCCTCTCCGTCTTCGATCCCCGGGGACGGGAACGTCTACGATGTCATACTCGAGCCCAACTGCACTCCAACTGTCAGCTACTCCGACTCAGGCACCGTGAGATACGTATTCCCTTCGAGCGCCCCCTCGACCTCAATGGAGTTCGAGACATGTTCCACTTCATACTACGCCAACGGAGAAGCTTGTTCCTGGGTCTATTCGGGGTATTACGAGCAGTTCGCCAACAGCTTCTCGTATTCGATATCCGGCGGCGGTGACCCTCCCGCGCCGGTGATTGACTACTACTCGGCGGGACAGCCTCAGTCGGCCTCGCTAACCTCGACCGCCACCCTGATCTGGATGGACGCCGGCTCCGCCTGGTTCGTCCCGTACACCCTGTCCACCGCAACATGCGACGACTGGACAAGCTCGACCACGGTCACCTCGTCCGTGGTAACTTCGGGAGGAGCATCCAGCTCTTTCGTCTACGACAACAACTGCTACCTTCTGACCGTCTCGGCCTCCGGCGACGGCACGGTGTCACCATCCTCCGCGTACTATACGCCCGGCGCGTCGGTCAAGCTCACTGCCACCGCTACGTCAGGCGCCGCCTTCGAAGGGTGGACTGGGACCTACACCTCTTCCGCCACAACCTTGACCGTTACGATGAACTCTGCCGTCACGGAAACGGCCACCTTTACGACTCCTCACGGCGGGGGGTGCGGTGGGCTGCACATCGAGTGCATCTAGGCTCACTCCCGCAAGAAGTCACGACCGCGGAACTTCGCGAAGACCGTGGCTGCGAAGACTAGGTGCCCAGGGCGGTTTCGACGCCTTTGAGAGAGCCGGAGCATGGTCCCTCAAAGGATAACTACCGAAAGCTGCGCGCGAGCGCTGGGCCCGTAGCCTAGCACGGATCAGGGCACCAACAACGGCGGTGCAAGCCTGCGGAGCTGGGGGTCGAGGGTTCGAATCCCTCCGGGCCCGTTGAAATAAGGGCAGAATGGGCTCTGTTACGCCGGAAAAGGTCAATTCTTACTCTAGTCAACTCAGGGATTTTCTCAGGTACTATGCTTGAGCGGAGAGTCGCCTGGTTTATCTGACCCTAGACTTTTACCGCTGTCCACTCGAGGTACAGAATGTAGTCCGACCTGCCGGGAGGACGCACTTCGAACTTTCCCTGTAGGCGCCCTTGGGTCAGCCTACGGTAAGTCAGACGGAAGTTGGGGCCCTGACCATTGGATTCGCTTTGAAACGTGACCTCTCCTTGTTCAGGGGAGGCATGGACTTTGTACTCGATGCGGTTATCCTCTGTATCCCAATAAGTCGCACGGACTTCCCCTTCTGAACCT
>JASHUK010000141.1 GCA_030040055.1 Nitrososphaerales archaeon
ACGCCGTTGACCTGAAGCCGTCCTTCCCGTCGACGAGGACGACCCTCGGCGCCGACGACAGGGCCTTCAGGAGCTGCTCCTTCGTAGCCTCCTTCTTGAGCGTCAGGATGAGCGAGTCGAGGTGCATGTGCGTAGTAGGGACCTTGAACGCCATCGTGACCACCTCCACCCCCTTCAGCACCGCCTCCACGTCCGCGCCGTGGTGGGACGGGAGCGTGGTCGGGTCGAGCACCACCGCGTCTATCGGCCCGCGCTTGTCGTCGTCCGGGTCAGCGGCCCTCCTCGCCAGGACCACCCTGGCCCTCGACACCCCGGCCGACCTGTCGACCGCCCCTATCGTCCTGCAGAGCCCGGTCGTGTTGCAGGAAACGACCTTGACCATCTTCTTGCCCACCGCGGCTTCGAAGTTGCACTGGGCGACGAAGTGCACCTCTCCTGCCCCTTCGCCGGCTCCGCCCTGGTAGACCACCCTCACCCCCGCCTGCTCGTAGGCCGGCCTGTTCGCCTCCCCGGTCCCCGCCGGAGCGGCGTCGACCATCACGTCGACCCTCTGCAGCAGGTCGTTGAGCGTCCCCTTGACCGGGGCGCCCGCCTCCCTGAACCCCTGGAGGCACTTCATGTCTACCGCGTAGACCCCGATCCCCTTGGCCTCGGCCACCGAAGAGCGGTAGTCCGGCTTCGTCTTCGTTATCCCGACGAGCTCCATGTCCTTCTGCGCCTTCACGGCGTCGGCTACCCTCCGCCCTATGGTGCCGTATCCGTTGACTCCGACCCTGATCAAGGCCCTGGCGCCCGTATCCTCCGCTCATAAAGAGTTCCCGGCCTCGGGGCCTGCAGACGGCCCTGCAACCGCCACGAAAACATAAATCTCGGCTTGCCTTCTTCAGCGGTTGATGAAGGCGTCCTCTGTGGCCGTCGTCGCGGTCGCCTTGGTCATCGGGTTCGGCATTGGCACGCTGGTGTTCTACAGGTCGGTTCCTACGGTCACTTTCACGGCTGTCGGCGTCCAGGTGGTCGTCTACAGCGGCTCCTGCGTGACGGCGTCGGGGACGGCTTCCGTTGTTTACTCGCAGTACCCGGGGGACCAGTACACTCAGGTCGTCACAGTCCACAGCGGGACGCTGCCGCCAGCGTATTACGCGACGGTCACCACGGAGAGCTCGGTCAGCGTCAGCTACTCTACCGAGCCGTTCACCGGCCCGTGCTAGGCCTCGCCTGGCCCCACTTAGCGGCTGCCCTCTCCAAGGCGTCCACGAGGGGAAGGCGCTTCCCGGCGAGATACTCTACGAGAGCCCCCCCGGCCGTGCTGACGTGGTCCATCTCGCCCTTGATCCCGTAGGACTCCAGCGCAGCCGACAGATGCCCTCCGCTGACTATCGTGTTCGCGCCCGAGGATGCGAGGGCCTTCAGCAAGCGCTCAGTCCCCACTCCGAAGCCCTCCCTTTCGAATGCCCCGGCGGGGCCGCTCATGACGACCGTTCCCGCGCCCTTGATGACCTTCTCGTACCTCTCGACGGTCGAAGAGCCGATGTCGAGCGCCCTGGCTCCGGGAGGGAGCTTGGCTGTCGGGACCTCCTTGCGAACGCCATCGACGTCGATAGCAACGTCGATGGGAAGCTCGAACCGCCCAGGGGCTTCAGAAAGTAGCTTCTTGGCCCCCGCCACCATGGCGACTTCGGAGTCTACTCCCAACTCTCCCTGGAGCTTACCGGCCGCCTTGAGGAATACCAGCCCGACCATCCCGCAGAGGAGTACCTTGTCTGCCCTGCCGTTCTTCGCCATTGCCTCGATGGCCTGCAGCCTGTCACTCACCTTCGCTCCGCCGAGGACGGTCACGTACGGGCGACGCTCCGCTTCCGATATCTTTGCGAGGGCGCTCAGTTCCCTCTCGACGGTCAGGCCGGCGCAGGTCGGGACCTTCTCGGCTAAGCCCACGATGGAAGGGGACGATCTGTGCGCGGTCGAGAACGCGTCGAGGACGCAGGAGTCGACGTGGGCCGCGATTTTGGACACGAGGTGGGTCCTTTCTGCGTCCCTCGGCAGGTACTCGTAATTCTCTTCGGCGGCGAACCTCAGGTTGTCCAGCACCAGAACCCCGCCCTCGGGGAGGTCGTCTATCTCGCCGAGCGCGGTGGGGCCGATGACGTCCTCGACGAACCTCACTTTCCGTCCCAGGATCTCTCCCAGGGCCTTCGCGTGGAGCGACAGGCCGACGTAGTCTGGGCGTCCCACCCTCCCTTGGTGCGACGCGACCACCACTCTCGACTTCCTGAGGTCCCTGACAGTGGCCGCAGCCTCCTCTAGCCGAGTCCTCTCTATCAGGGCCCCGGTGGTCGGGTCGACAGGGGTGTTGATGTCGGTGCGGAGGAAGACGCACTTCCCGGCGAGAGGTAGTTCCTTGAGCGTCAGCATCTTAACGGGCATGGCGCTTTTGGCCAGCGGGCGTTTGTTCGATTATATGCCTTGCGTCGAACTCGGCTGTATCCGGTGTTAAGATAAGCCGGTCGAGGCAGCGCACTGTCTTCCCGGTCATCTTAACACCTGTCAGGACGCTACCCGAAGCCAGACAGGTAGCTCGACAGGCCGCTTACGATGGCTAGGACGCCGAGGGCGAACGTCAGGAGTGCGATGCGGCGGCTCTCGGCGCTCTTGAGTAGGACCCTGACGGTCGCGAGGCCCACCACGAACGAGACCGCGATGGCTACCCCGACCACGGGCAAGGTTACCGCGTCCAGGGCGGCACCCACCGTGTGCCTCGAAATCAAGAGCGTCGTGGCGGTGGCCCCGATGGAGGCCGGGATCAGGGCGATGAACGAGAGCCTGAACGACTCCGAGGGTCTGATGCGCATCAACAGCATAGTAGACACAGTCGCTCCCGACCTGCTCACTCCCGGGAAGGCGGCGAGCCCTTGGGCGATGCCGATCAGTAGCATGTCCCGGGCGCTCAGGTCTCTGAGCCCCTTGGTCGGGATATAGCGCCCCTTCGACTTGAGTATCAGCACCCCGTCCCCAATCAGGACGCATCCTAGGGCGACCATGGGCGCTCCGATGGCAGGCCCAGTCAGCGTGCTCGACACGAACTCGTAGATGGCGACTCCGAGGACGGCCGTGACGGCGGTCGCTATCACCAGGAACTTCAGCAGCAGCCTCGAGTCCTCGTCCCCCTTCCCCACAAGCGCCTTCAGGACCTTCACCACCTCGGCTCTGAAGTATACCAGGGCCGCGAAGAACGTCCCGACCTCGAGGAACAAGCCCAGGGCGTAGTCATCGGCCAGGCTGAGCGACGGGAGAAGGTAGCGCAGGGCGATGATGACCTGCGTCTTGCTGCTTATCGGGAGCCACTCGCTTATCCCCTGTATCAACCCGAGGGCGACTCCGAGCAGGACGTCCGCCAAGGAACTCAGGCGCCCAGCCGCCTCGAGGGGCTTTTAACTGCGCGGCGCCACCTCTCTTGCCGAGACCGGAGAATCACCCTTAAAGAAGCGCCCCGGGCCTGCCCGCCGCGTTTGAACAACGAGACCCTCACGAACATCTTCTGGGGGCTCTTCTTCATCTGGATAGGGGTGGTCGCCGCCTTCCTGAAGGCGGGGGACCTCCTCGCCACCTTCAACGACAAGTTCTTCGCGTTGGGGACGGGGCTGCTCCTGCTGGCGATGAACCTGGTCAGGTCGACGAGCAGGCTCAAGGTCAGCACCCTCACCGTGGGGCTCGGCGCGCTCCTGACGATATTCTACGCGCCGCTGGCGCTGTTCGGGATCTCTGTCCCTTTCCTCCCCGCGCTCGTCATCATCCTGGGGGTGGCCCTCATCATCGGGGCGCTCAGGACTCGCAACCTCTTCTGACTACACGCCGAAGAGGTGCGCCCTCGTGTGCACGACGTACATCTCCTGATACGGGGTCACGAACGGACAGAACGGGCACTTCAGGAGGTTCGGCGGGAGTGTCGGCTGCCCCCTCTTGAGACCGGCGTCCGGGTGCGGCGAGTGGACGAGTATCCTGGAGCCTTCTGCCTCGACCTCGTATCCCCCGTCCTTCGCCGCGAAGAAGTCCTCCACCAGCCTCTGGACGTCGCCGACCTTCAGCCCGCCGGGGGTATAGTCGTCCAGCACGATCCCGCCGCTCTGGATGAGGGCCACGGCCGCCCCTTGCAGCGAGTCGGAGACCGACGAGGCTAGCGCCAGCTCCTCGTCGGTGGTGAGCTCCTTGCAGTCGATAGTGATCAACGAGCGTAGGAGCGGTCCGCCGTATTTACGGACGCGCTACTTCTGTATCAGGTCGTTCCAGCCCTTCGCTATGTGCCAGGCGTGCTTGACGAACCCCCCCTGCGGGGCCCTGTCCGCGACCGGCTGGAGCTTGAGCTGGTAGACGGAAGCAGTCTTCTTCCTCTTCTGGTCCCAGACGAGCACGTTCCTGTCGACGAAGCCCATCTCGAGCAGCTTCTTGAGGAGCTTCGTGTAGAAGTTGTGGTAGCTGTACTTCACGCCCCCCTTCCCGTCCTGCAGCTCCTTGGCGAAGAACCTCATCTCGCGCTTTGACATGGAGAGGTTCGGGTTGGCCTTCATCCTGGATATCATCAGGTTGGCTGCCGCCACGGTGTCCTTCCTGTCCCCGAATAGGAAGGTCAGCACGTCCCCAGAGGCGACGACCTTGTCGCTCCACCAGAGTTTGACGCTCTTCGCAGGCATGGCGCCGGTTCCCCTTGGAGGGGACGGGAGTTGAGCCGCGCACTCAAGTTTTCTGAAGCCGCCGCTCAACATCAGTCCACGGCGCGCTGCAGTCCCGTGAAACGGTCTTCACCGTTATATACGCCGCTTTCGAGGCAGGCCCGTCTCAAATCTTGAAACTAAACCGCGGAGCCCTGCTGATTCTCGTGATTCTTGCAAGTTACGCCGTCGTCATGCCCGTGTCTGCGACCGTGACGACGGGGGCTGTCGTCGGGGCGACGGTCACGGCGTCCGGGCCGTCGTTCGGCAGCGCCACCTCCGAGTCTTCGGGGAGCTTCTCCGTCGGAGACATCTACGCAGGCGGGAGCTACAACGTCAGCGTGGGCGCGGACGGCTTCCTGCAGGCCAACTACCCGACGCTCGCGGCCGTCACCCTGGGGCAGACCACATCGGGCATCGACTTCACGCTCATGAGGTCCTCGATCATAACGGGGACCGTGACCGGGCCAGGCGGTGTGCCAATCGCCGGAGCCGACGTCACGCTCACAGTCAACGGGACAGGGAACTCGATCAGCTCTGACACGACCTCGTCCGACGGGCAGTACGCCTTCGAGACGAACGTCGCGGCCGGCAACTACGAGGTCCAGGTCACCCCCGCGTCAGCGCTGGAGTCGACCGAGTCGATCTGCTTCACCTACTCTGTCCTCTGTCCGGTGACCCCGACCTACCTTCCCGGCTACATCGGCAAGACGGTATACAACGTCAGGGTTGGAGCTCAGGCCGAGGTTACCGAGAACATACAGCTTGCCGCTTCATCCGCCATCACCGGCAGAGTGACGTTCAACGGCCAGGGCGTGTCTGGCGTGGTCGTCGGAGTCAACGGGACGTGCGTGGACTGCTTCAGCACCACCAATTCCTCCGGGGACTACGTGATAAACAACATCGCCGCCGGACGCTACAACGTGAGCCTCGAGTCGTCGTTCCTTGACCAGCCGTCAGCGCGTGTAGTGGTGTCCGGGTCCGCTGTGGTGGTCGCCACCACTGGCGAGGTGGCCATGCACGACTTCACTCTTTCGGCCTCCGGCGTGGTCAAGGGCGTCGTGGAGACTTCCGGGGACAAGCCGGTCGCAGGGGCCACGGTCGAGATCGGCTCGTCGACCTGCTTCTTCGGGACGTGCTACATGACCTGCCACGGCGGCTTCGGGGCCTGCGACACCAACACGACCGACGCGTCTGGGCAGTACTCCTTCGACGTCGGTATACCCACAGGGATGTACAACGTCACCGCTACCTCGGGTGAAGTGACAGCAGGACTGTCGGCAGACATCTCGGTGACTGCCGGCGCGACCACCACGGCGCCCGACATAATCCTCAACCCGCCTGCGCCGATAACCCCCGCCCGGATATCGGGCACCGTGGAAGACAACCACGGGAACCCGCTGTCTGGGGCGGACGTTGAGGGGTACGGCACGGAGTGCGACTGCTCGAACGGGACCACCACCAACGGGGCGGGACAGTTCGTGCTCTACATGCCGCTGACCTCGACGGACACAGTCAACGTAACAGTCTCGGACTACGGGTACACCAACGGCCACACGATAGTCACCCCCGTGACGGTTGGAGGCTCGGCGAGCGCCGGGACCTTGGAGCTCACGGCGATATCCCCTGCCACGATCACGGGAAGCGTGCAGGGCCAGGTCATCAGCTCGCTCATCCAGCCCGTCAGGATGCAGAAGTGGAAGACGCAGGCAGGGGACTTGGTGGTCACGAAGACCGACTCTGAGCTGGCGATCGTCTTCCTGACTGGGACCGCGATATCCGCCTACGTCCAGGGCCCCGACGGGACTTCAGGGACCT
>JASHUK010000142.1 GCA_030040055.1 Nitrososphaerales archaeon
GACCTCGTGAGGACTGTCACGGGGAAGCGTCCCCTGCGCAGCACCTCGATGCACCGCCGCGTGAGACGGTACCTCGCCTCCACAGGCTGATAGGGGTCGGAGGCGCTCGAAAGGAACACCTCCTCCCTCCTCAGCCCCCTGAGCTCCCGCTCCAGCACGTAGGGCGCGTTGATCTTCACGTCCACGTACTCTCCCCACGCCCTCTCGTCGTGCGTGAGCGAGGGGGCGTAGCAGTACCTGCAACCATGAGTGCATCCCTTGTACATGTTGGCCGTGTACTCGGATCCCCGTCCGAAATCCATGCGGTGGAGGAGGGTCGCGCACCGGACCTCCCTGACGGCCACCCTGGACGGCGCCGAGGGCTCCCCTGGCGCAAGGGCTGGAGTGAGCGGCATGGGCGAGCAGAGCCGTCACTTGCAGCTATTAGCCCAACGTCCTCAGACCGGGGCCGGCCGGGCAGGGCGTCCCGAAACTACTCCTATCCCGCAGGTCGGGGCTACTTCCAGGTGGTGACCGCGACCGCGGCGATCATCATCCCTCCTCCGACGACGACCGACGCCGTGAACGGCTCAGCTAGGAGAAGGTTCCCCCCAATGACGCTCACGACGGGTATGAGGTAGAGCTGGATCGACAGCCGGGAGACCGCGCCCCTGCTCACCAGGGCATAGAACAGCAGGTAGCCGAACACGATCGAGCCGAGCCCCAGGTACAGCACGCTGACCCACCCGTAGAGCGAGAGCGACGCGGCCTGGCTCAGGAAGCTCTGCGAGAGCAGCGGCAGCATCATCGCGGTCCCGACGAGCCCCGCGGATATCGTGGTGAAGGCCGACCCGTACTTGTGCACCAGCGGCTTCGCCGCAACCGTGAACAGGGCGTAGCAGAAGGCCGCCAGGAGCGCCTCGAATATCCCGGCCGACGACGACAGGTCCGAGAGGTTCACGGAGCCGACGGAGAGGACTACGGCCCCGGCTATAGCCAGCCCGAGCCCTAAGAAGACCTTGCGGCCGACCCTCTCGCCGAGCAGGAAGTACGACAGTATCACCATGAAGACGGGGCCGAACGCGATGAGGAGCCCCGACAGCCCCGCCGAGAGGGTGGTCTCCGCGTAGTTGAGCGATATGTGGTACCCTGCCACGTTAGCAAGCGCGACGACTAGCAGCCTCGGCCAGTCCTTCCGCTCGAAGCGGGCCTTCGGCCTCCCGATTATCGGGAAGAGCGCGACGAACGGGACCGCGGCGACGAACCAGCGCATCAACGCCAGGTTTACCGGCGAGAGCTCGACCTCGGCCTCCTTGATGGCCACGAAGGCCATGCCCCAGACGAGGCTGAGGGCGACGAGCCCCGAATAGGCGACCGCTGCCTTCCTGTCGCCTGCCGCTGCCTTCATCTGGGCGGACCCTCCCATCGCCGGTGCCTCCTGCCGTCCTGCGATAAAGCCTAAGCCTGCGCCTGGAGCCCGAGGTAGAGCCTCCCGAGCTCCTTGTGCGCAAGCAGCTCCGCGCACCCCCCGCTGAAGATGGTCCTCCCGTCCGCAAGCAGGAAGGCGTCGTCCCCTTCCTCCAGCGCCCTCCTCGCGTTCTGCTCCACGAGCACCGTGGTCAGCCCCATCCCCTTCGTCAGGGAAGAGACGGTGTCGAGGACCTGCGTCGCCACCTTGGGGGCCAGGTTGGCCGTCGGCTCGTCGAACATAACCACCGTCGGCTTCCTCATCATCACCATGGCCATCGCGAGCATCTGCCTCTCCCCGCCGCTCAGGTTCAGGGACTTCGTCCCCAGGTACTCCGACAGCCGCGGGAACAGGTCCAGGGCTCCTTTCATCCTCTCCGGGAGGTCGCCTTCGCTCAGGGTGTACCCCGCCAGCCGGAGGTTCTCCCTCACCGTCAGGTTCGTGAAGACGTTCTCGTTCTGCGGGAGGTAGGCGACCCCCGCCCTCGCGACCTGCGTGGGGCTCCTGCCGGTCAGGGGGACGCCGTCGAGCGTCACGCTCCCGCTGGAGACCGAGGCGACCCCGGAAATCGACTTCAGGAGCGTGCTCTTGCCGGACCCGTTCGGCCCGACGACCACCGTGACTCTGCCCGGGGAGGCGCTCATGGAGACGCCGTTTAGTATCTGCAGCTTCCCGTATCCCGCCACCAGGTCCGTGACCTTCAGGACCCTAGGCACCGAGGTACGCCTCGATCACCCGCGGGTCCCCTATGACCTCGTCCGCCGTCCCGGTCGAGATGACCTTCCCGTAGGCCATCGCCACCACGTGGTCCACGTACCCGAGCGCTATGTCCAGCCTGTGCTCGATCACGAGGAACGTGACCCCTAGCTCCGTGGACAGCCGCTGTATGGTGGAAAATATCTCGTGCGCGAGGGTCGGGTTCACGCCGGAGATCGGCTCGTCCAGGAGGAGAAGGTTCGCCCCGCTCATCAGGGCGCGCCCCATCTCGAGCAGCTTCATCTGCCCGCCGCTCAGCGTGCTGGCCTGCTTCTGCCACTGGTCGGAGAGCCCGATCACGTCGAGGATCTTCGCAGCCTTCTCGACCGAGGACTCCTCGGCCTTGTGCCAGAGCCTGTGTATGGGGGCCCGCAGGAACCCCTCCCCTGGGTTGTCGTCGGCGATGAGCACGTTCTCGAGTACGTTGAGCTTGGTGAACAGGGCGGGGATCTGGAAGGTCCTCGCTATTCCCGCCCGGTATACCCTGTGGGGGGCCCAGCCGGTGATCCTCTGACCTCTGTAGTAGACGTCCCCCGAGTCAGGCTTGTAGAACCCCGAGACCAGGTTGACCAGCGTGGTCTTCCCCGACCCGTTCGGTCCGATCAGGATGCAGATCTTCTTCTCTTGGAGCGAGAACGAGACGCCGTCCACCGCACGGAGGCTGCCGAATGACTTCGCTAGGTTGTCGATCCGCAGTATGCCGCTGTCGGCCACGAAAAAAAGTTGGAACCAGGGCCCTTTAAGGGTAGCCTGGTTGCCAGGTGATTGTATCCGAGGCTGCAGAATAGGTCCCCGCGAGAACCCACGAGATGGTCCCGTCGTTGTTGACTATCTGGTAGATGTCGTATCCGACCGGGGCTTCGTCTCCGGAGGACTGGAGCTGTGTCCAGCCCGAGGCTCCGAAGTAGTTGTTCGCGATGCTCGGTAGTGCCGCCTGGATCGCCTTCCCGCTGTTCTGGCCCGTGGCCAGTATCGTCAGCGCAGCAACCCATGTGGCGTCATACGCGTTGATGGCGTACGAGACCGGGGTCTCGCCCGTCGTCGCGTTGAACTGGGCGATGAACGCGTTGGTCTTCGCTGTGGCCACCGGCGACTCGCCGATGGTGCTGATCAGCCCGACCTCTGCCGAGGCCGTGGCTACCTCCTGGGAGAACGCGGTGGTGGAGTTGGTGAAGTCAGTGTTCTGAGCCTCACCGTCCGAGCCGAACCACGTCGTCGCCAGCAGGCCTGGGAAGCTTGACTGCGCCTGCACCAGCATCTGCCCGACCTCTTGGAACCCTATCGCGAGGACCGCGACGTGGGCAGCACCGTAGGTGCCGACCGCCGTGTTGTACTCGCTCTGGGCCTGCGTCAGTGTCGGGGTGAAGTCGGTGGCTCCCGTGGCGTATTGGATCTCGGTTTCCGCGTGGCCGCCGAGCGCCTCGAATCTGACCATCGTGGCGTTCGCCAGTCCGGTCCCGTAGACGCTCTGCTGGTTGATCACGACGATGTCCGTGATGTTGTGGTCTACCAGGTTCCTTGCGATGGCGAAGCTCTGCGCCGCGTCATTCGGCACGAACCTGTAGAGGTAGTCGTTCGGGATCGCCAGGCTGATAGCCGTGGACGAGGGGCTGATGAGGACGATGTGGTTGCTGTCCGCGTACTGGAGGATGTTGCTCGCTTCGCTGCTGGTGAGAGGACCGACCACGACCTGAACGCCCTCGGACTGGAGAGTCTCTAGGTCTGTCAGGGCGGTCGCCGGGTTGCTCCCGGTGTCCTCAGTGACCGACGCGAACTTCACGTTGGTCACCCCGATGGTCGTCAGGTAGCTGTTGATGTTGGTGATCGCGAGCTGTACCGCGACCTTGGTCTGGACCCCGATTGCGGACAGTTCTCCCGAAAGGTCGGTCAACTGTCCGATGGTGATCGTTCCGCTTAGCCCCGCTGTCGACGTGGTAGTCGCCGTCTGCGTGACGGTCTTTCCGCCGACAGTGGTTGTGGCGGTGGACTTCGTCGACGCTGTGTATGCATAGGTGATTCCCGCCCCGATTATGAGGCCGATGATCAGTAGTGCTATTGCTATTCCGCTAACTGCAGCTGCTCTTCTGTTGTTTATTTTCGTAGTCGCCGAAACCGTCTCACAAACTATTTAAGGCTTGATTCATGTTTACGTTCATCAGGTGCCGGGGATTCCCCTCCTTCCGCCGTACGCCATCAGCGCCGTCGTCTACGGCTCGATATTCGCCCTGATGTGCGTCAGCATCACGCTGACCTACATCACCACCAAGGTCCCCAACTTCGCCCAGGGGGCGCTGGTCACCGTCGGGCTCTACACGGGCTTCTCTCTGCTGAGCCTGTACAACATCAGCCCCTACGTTTCGCTGCCCATCTCCTTCCTGTTGGGCGGGGGCGTCGCGATAGGCATGTACCTCCTCGTCCTGAGGCCCCTCTCGCGGCGCGGGGCCCCCGTCGTCTCGCTGATGATCGCGACCCTGGCGGTCGACATAATCTTCATCGGGATCTTCGGGATCTACTCGACCTACCTGTACGAAAGGAAGGGGGTCTTCGACGCCGAGCTCTTCTACGCCCTAGCGGGGGCCGACTTCCGCTTCCTAGGCGTCCAGGGGGTCGTCATCGTGTCGCCGCTCGCCGTTGCGGCCGTGACCCTGGGCCTCTACCTCATGCTGACGAGGACGAGGTTCGGCCTGGCCATGAGGGCCACGGTCGAAAACCCGACGCTCGCGAAGGTGGTGGGGGTCAACCCCGGGGCCGTTTACCTGGTCTCCTGGTTCCTGGCTGGCGGGCTGGCCGCGGCAGCCGGAGTCTTCTACTCTTTCTGGGAGGGGGGCGCCCCCGACGTCGGGTCGATGCTCCTCATCGCGATGTTCGCGGGGAGCATACTGGGAGGCCTCCAGAGCATATTCGGGGCCGTCGTCGGCGGCCTGGTGGTGGGCGGGAGCGAGATAGTCGTCACCACGCTCGGGGCCCAGTACTTCGGGTCCTGGGTCACGCCCTACCAGCCAGGGATCCCGTTGCTGGTGATGGTGGTCACCCTCCTCGTGCTCCCCGGCGGGATAGCGTCGCTGAACTGGCGAAGGCTCCTAAGGCTCGGGAGGAGGCGCTAGACCTTGGCCCTTCTGGGCATCGCCAACTGGCCCGACTTCCTCACGTCCTTGCTCGCCTTCTTCTCGCTCTACCTCATCATCAGCATCAGCCTGAACATCGAGATGGGGTACGCGGGGATCCCGAACTTCGGGAAGGTGCTGTACTTCATGGGCGGCGCCGCCTTCTCCGGGTCGGTGGCGATCAGGGTCGCTGCCTGGCTCCTGAACGTGAAGGGCGACCCGATAGGGCTGGACAACTTCATCCTCTCGTACAAGCTCACCCAGCTGCTCCAGTCGAACGTCCCGTACTCCGTCGCCCTCATGGCACTCACGATCGGCATCGGGGCGCTGGTAGGGGGGCTGCTGGGATACATCTCCATCTTCCCTGCGATACGCCTGCGCGAAGACTACCTCGCCATGCTGCTGCTGGGGAGCGCCGCCTTCTTCCAGATCTTCCTGTCGAACTACACCCCGATAATAGACGGCCCGTACGGCATCAGCATCCCGAACCTCTTCGCGTGGGCGGGCCAGTATTCCACGCTCGCGGCGACGCTGCTCATCGCCGGGTTCGCCGCCGTCGTGTATCTCTACGCCGAGAGGCTGGTGAGGTCCCCTCTCGGGAGGACCCTGAGGGCGATGCGCGACAGCGAGGCCGCGTCCGAGGCCCTGGGCAAGGACACGGTGACCATCCGCAGAAACGTCCTGATAATCGCCTCGGTGATCACCGGGATAGCCGGGGCGCTCTACACCATATACACGGGGGACACCAACCCGGCGACCTACGACAGGGTCACCTGGACGTTCTGGCCGTGGCTCATAGTCATAATGGGAGGGGCGGCGAGCAACGCGGGGGTCGCCGTGGGGACCTTCGTCTTCGTCTTCCTCCTCGACTACATCGACGCGACCAAGATCTATCTGCAGAACCTGCTCCCGTTCGACGTCACCTGGTTCGAATACCTGCTCTTCGGCTCGCTCCTGATCGTCATCCTGATGGTCAGGCCCCAGGGGATACTCAAAGAGAAACCCAGCGCGACCATGAAACGGTCGCGCATCGCGGGGGTGATCGACAGGCTGAAGGGGGCGAAGGCTTCGCCTCCGAAGGCTGAACCTGAGCCGGGCCCGACCTGACGAGAGAAGCCGCTACGAAGTCGTGGCCGTCGACAGCGACGAGAGCGAGGCGTAGTACGTGCTGGCGCTCTCTCCTGCCGAACTCCCGTCGAAGCCCCCGACGCAGTAGAGGTCTGACGACGACGCCACGCACGTCGTCTCGGCGCTGACCGGGTAGCTCGAGGACGCCTTCCAGGAGCCGATGCCGCTGGAGGACACGGTGGCGTAGTAGGCGGCGCTGGAGTACGAGCCTTCTTCCTGCTCCGCGCCGACGCAGTACATCGTCCCAGAGGAGACTCCGCATGCTATCCCGCTCCCGGAGAGCGGATAGGACTCCGTCTTGGTCCACTGCCCGACCCCGGAGGCGGTGAGGACCGCGTAGTAGCTGGTGCTTTCTGGGTTGTCGCCGCTGTCCGCCCCGCCGATGCAAAAGACGTACCCGGAGGACGCGTAGCAGCTTGGGTAGAAGAGGTTGGAGGGATAAGCGGTGGTCTGCATCCACGCCCCGACTCCCGAGGCCGACACCTGCGCGTACCACACGGAGTTGCTGGACGTCGCGTCGTCGTTCATCCCGTCGGTCTCGTTGCTGCCCCCGATGCAGAATATGTACCCTGAAGACGCCACGCACTCCTGGCTGTCTATCGCTATCGGATAAGCCGTCGTCGAGGTCCATGTCCCGACCGTGCCTCCGGCCCCCAGCGGGGCGTAATAGCTCGAGGCCACGTCGTCGCCGCTGTCGTCGTAGCTCCCCCCGACGCAGTACAGGTAGCCGCCGTAGGCCGCGCAGGCCTGGCCGTTGATGCTCTGGGGATAGGCCGACGTGCTGAGCGTCCACCCGGTTATGTTCGCCGACGACGACAAGGAGGAGGAGACGTAGACCTCGTTGCGCGGCCCCCCGTTCACGTCCTCCCCCCCGACGCAGTAGACGTACGAGCCGCTTGCGACGCACTGCTGGCCCGCGACCCCCGCGACGCCGCCGACTTCGAGCGGATACTTCGCTGCCGCGCTCCACTCCGCGCTGGTGGGAGAGTGCGAGAGGGACGACTCCGCGGCGTAGAGGGCGACCAGGGCGATCACCACTATCACAGCGACGATTATGAGCACCCTGGAGGTCTTCATCCGGCTCCACCCGTCCCGTGGCGCGTGTGGTCCGAGGGGCCCGTCACTCCAGCCCCAGGCTGTTGATTACCCTGCCCGAGTTCGCGTCGATCACCAGCACCACCTTCTTTCCCTTGTGGTCGTACCTCGCGAACCATATCGGGGCGTGCAGCAGCTCGACGTCCCCCACGTCCGACTGCGTGTTCAGCTGCTGGATCATGTGGTACTTCGCGTGCGCCTTCTCGGACTGCACCTGGTCGACCAGGGTCTTCGCCTGGGCCTTCGCGACGTCCTCGCCGATGTCCCCGTTGAGCACCTTGATCCCCTTCGGTATCTTGTTGATGTCGAAGAGCGCCCTCCCTTCGAGGTCGAACTGGTAGTCCTTAGGCTGGTATTCCGTCAGGGCCTTCAGGGCTATCACCGGGAAGTTGTAGTTCTCGTCCATCTGCTCCGTCTTCCTCATCCCTCCACCTCCGTATCCCATCCCCATCCCGAACGCCATGAAGTGGCCGGCCAGGAACCGCCCGGTCAGCGGGCCGGGAACCTTCATCCCTCTCGCGAACAGCCTCCGCCGTCCTCCGCCCATCCCGCCTCCGAATCCGCCGCCCATGCCGCCGAGGATGACCCCCATCAGGGCCGCGGTGGTCGCCGTCTGCCCCACCTGCGCAGCCATGTTCACCGAGACGACCGTCGTCCTAGCCGACACGCTGACGATCCAGTACGGCACGTACGAGAGGCTCATCTCCTCCTGAGTGGAGCTCTCCTGCAGGTGCCGGTGCAGGAGCCCCTTGTCCATCAGCGGCTTGATGATCTCGTTGGCCTGGTCCGCGGTGGCTATCTTCAGCGGCAGCATCGTCTGCTTCTGGATGCCAGTCCAGCCATCGGTCCCGAGCGTAACCCCGCTCCCGCAGTACTCGCACGTTATCACCATCTCCCCGAACTTCGGGGATATCGGCGCCCCGCAGTTCGGGCATTTCATGGACGTGACCCCCGACGGGGCTATCACCGGGGCGCTCTTCTGCTGGGCGGCTCCTGCTTGCGCGGCAGGCTGCCCCCCTTGGGCCTGCCCCTGCCCCGCCGAGGCGCCGGTCTTCTGGCCGCACTTGTAGCAGAACACGGCGTCGTCAGGGAGCTGTGCCCCGCAGTTCGCACAGTTCATGTCCGCGCGTCCCTTGCGCTGATTAAAAAGGCTGCGCGGCCCGAAGGATGGCCTAGTAGTATCTCACGGCGAGGTAGTCCGAGAGCTGGAGCAGCTGGGACTTCGCCCTGCACTCCGGCAGGGAGGAGAGGACCTCCTTCGCCCGCTTCACGTAGTAGATCGTCCTCTCGCGCGCGTAGTCGACCGACCCGTACTTCTTGAGCAGCCTCTTCACGTTCGACGCCTCCTCGTCGGCGTAGGGGCCCGACCTGTTCATCAGGCCGCGGATGAACTCCTTCTCCTCGGCCGTGCAGCGGGCCAGGAAGTGGATCAGCACCAAGCTCTTCTTTCCTCCCCTGAGGTCCGTGAACACGGGCTTCCCGAGGACCCTCTCGTCCCCGACGAGGTCCAGCGTGTCGTCCTGCACCTGATACGCCATGCCCAGGTACTTACCGAACCTGGCGCCGAGCGACGCCTGCTCGGCCGAGGCCCCGCCGACGATGGCCCCCCCTGAGCACGGGGAACTCAGCAGCATGGCCGTCTTCAGGCTGATCATCTCCTCGTACTCCTCCTCGGAGGCGACCGGGGTCTCTGCCATCTCCAGGTCGAGGTACTCCCCCCAGGTGGTGGCCCTGCACGCCTCCCCGACCAGGTCGAAGAGCTTCGCCAGCTTCTCGCTCGAGAGCTTCTCGTACTTGGCGACCAGCTTTGGGACGTTGAAGAGCAGGAGGTCGGACGCGAGTATGGCGTTGGGGAGCCCGTACTTCGCAACTATGGAGCCCTCCCCCCTCCTCATCGAGGAGTGGTCTATGATGTCGTCCTGGACGAGGGCGCTCGCGTGCGCCAGCTCGTACGCGGCCGCCAGGGACACGGCCGGCCTGTAGTCCCCCCCGAATGCCTCGCACCAGAGCAGGGCAAGTATCGCCCTCACCCGCTTCCCCCCGGCCGAGAGCGCGTCTGCGACGGCCCTTTCGAGCGACGTGGACGAGGACGGCGAATGCAGCTCCGCCAGCTGGGCGTTCACGCTGTCGACGTACTCCTTGAGCCACGGCATGCTCTCCGCAACCTCCATGGACGAGAGACGGCGATGGGGAACTATAATACTTAGACCCTCGGCCCGAACTCCTCGTCCGCACCGAAGGCCTTCGCTTCGTACACGGTCAGCTCCTCGTAGAACAGCCGCTTCGACAGCAGGGGCCGGAGGGCGAAGCCGGCGTCCCGGCAGACTTCGACGAAGCCCTTCACAGGGGCCTCCTGGTTGAGCAGCATGAGGACCGCCCCTTCACGCTTGACCACCCTCAGAGCCTCGCGCAGGAACCCCATCGCCGCCTGCGCCCCGGTCCCGCCGTCCGTCGCCGGGTCCTCCACCCCGTCCGTTGCGAGGTAGGGCGGGTTGAACGCAACCAGGTCGAAGGACCGGTCGCCGAAGCAGGCGGCCCTGTCGGCGAGGACGTACCCGGCTCGCCCTCCCTTCCAGTCGTCCATCCATGGGCGGACGAGGTCGGTCCCGACCGCCAGCGAGAACCTCTGGGAGAGCGAGACGAGGAGGCCGGCGTTCCCCGCGCCGATTTCCAGACAGCGCCCACCTGAATATCCGGCCGCTGCCTCTCTGAGAAGGGCGGAGTCCTCCGCCGCGAGGTAGGGCTTCACGCTCATTCCGAGATGTCGTCGCCCTTCAGCGACTTGTACTCCTCGGGGGACAGCACCTGCGTGATGTTCTGCGTCTGGTAGAAGTACGCAGGGGTCCCGTCGGGGGAGAACGCCGGGCTGTTGTCCGGGTTCTGCAGCCTGTAGACCTTCACCACTGCCGGCTTTATCCCCAGTACCGTCCCGTCGTCCAGGGCGTAGTAACTGAAGCGCTCCTGAAGCGGCTTGAAGCCCACGAGCTTGCCCTTGGGCTGAGGCGATGGAATCACGTTGCGCCCGGCTCCGCGGCGCGTTATAAACAGTGTAGACTACGTGGCCAGCTTGAGCATCCCGGAGCTGTACTGGGCCGCCTTCTTGGGGGCGAACGCGATCTCTTCGGGGACCCCAAGCAGCACAGCGGCCTCCCTGAGGACCCTCTTCCTGGCGCCGGGGGCGACCTTGAACGCGACTGGGAGCGAAAGGGCGCAGGACACGATGCGCCTGTCGGCGAAGGGAAACCTGGGTTCCAGCCACCTCGCGCAGGCCGCCTCGTCCCTCGGCAGCCCCCTCATCCCGCACGCCATGACGTCGGCCTCCATCATTGGACCTGCCCTGCACTCCCCCGCACGCTCGTACTTCGCGTATCCGCCGAACAGCTCGTCGGCCAGCTGCCCCAGCAGCATGACGTCCGCCCCCGCCCCGGCCGCAGCGCCTGCTGCGAGCGAGTAGACGCACCAGAGGCTCCTGTCCATCGGAGACGGGTCGAAGGGGAGCTCCATGGCCGCGAGCTCCCTGCGCGCCCTGCTCGCGTCTGCCGGGACCTCCATCAGCTCCACCCCGAGGGCGTCCGCGGCGCCGGGGGCGTTCCTCCCGTCTCGGGACCCCGGCGAGGAGACGGTGCAGCAGAGGACCTTCGCGTGCTTCTTTGCGCAGCAGGCGAGCATGGCGCTGTCGACCCCCCCGGAGAAGGCGACAGCGACCCTGGATGCCTCAACGACCCTTGCCTTGACCGCCTGGTCGATGAGCTCCGACAGGCGCCTCGCCGCCTCCTCGAACGAAGAGGGCTCCTCGCCGGGCGGCGCCGTCCTGGCGGTCTGCCCCGATCCGACCCCGTACCTGGCCCCCGGGGGGAGCAGCTCGCACGGCTCCCCCCTGATGAACCTCCAGTCGCTCGCGACCCACCTGCGGGACCTAGAGACGAAGAGGGGCCTCGTCCCGGCCACGTCGCGGGACGCGACCAGCTCCCCTTCCTGCATCGACACTTCGCTGCACTCCTCCGCGCCGTCCCCGCGCCAGCCGTGCACGGCGGGGAGCCCGGCGCCGCCTCCGATGGACAGGGCCACCACCTTAGCCGCTCCTCCTCCCGCGTCGAACACCACTGTCCCGTCGTTCCGCCTGTCGACGAGGCGTGCCCCGGCCTCGGCCTTGGCCGCCGTCTCCCCGTCCATCGCGACCAGGAAGCCGCTGCAGCGGATCAATACCGCGCGACCTGTTCCTTGATCCTCTTGGCCACCGACGCCCCCACCTTGTCCACGCGGGCGAGCCTGTCCGCCGGGGCGTCCTTCAGGTCCTCTATCGTCCTGAACCCGGCGCTGTAGAGCGCCCGCGCCCTGACCCTCCCCACGCCCTGCAGGCGGGTCAGCTCCACCAGCTCCTCGCTGACCCCGCTTGCGACCCTCCTCCCCAGCAGGGCGGCCTGTCCGGCGACCTCGGGGCGCTTGAACAGCCTCGCCAGCTCCTCGAGGCTGTGGAGCAGCCACTCGGCGTTGTCCACCGCCCTGTGCATGTCCCCCGGCTCCACCCCGAGCCTGTCCAGGAGCTGCTCCTCCCGCCACTCGTCTATCCACCCGTTCAGGGCCATCACGGCCCTTGTCTCCTGGAGGGCTTCGTCGTAGTCCGCGAAGGACTTCTGGTCCGCCTTCACGAGCAGCTCCCCCGAATGCTCGGCCATGAACGCTATCGCCCCGTCGTAGTCCTTGCTGCGCAGGGGGAACTTCGGCTCGAAGTCCGGGGACCTGGCTATCAGCTGGAGGAGCCCCACAACGTACGTCTTCCCGGGCTCGGCCCTCCTGACTGCGTCCCTGAACAGCACCCCCGTGACCGGGTCGATGTAGAGCATCGAGACCCTCTTGCCGAAGTCGGTCGCGAAGAAGAGCCCCCCGCTCGACTCCACCAGCCTCTCGGCCAGGAGGTATCCCAGGGCCCCCTCGGTCAGCTTCCTCACCCTCTCCGGCCCGGCCTGCATGGCCAGGAGGGTCTTGCCGAAGAGCCCGTCGAGGTCCGGCTTCGACGTCCCGCTTCCGGTCGACACGGTCGCCAGCGTGTGGACCCGCATCGCCGATTCGTCCCCAAGCCGCGAGTGTATCGGCTCCGTCGGGGCCCCCGCGAAGTGCTGGAGCGTCTCGGCGGCCGGCTGGGACGAGGGGGGTATGATGACCGTCTCCCCGAAGGCGTCGTACTGCGGCCTCCCCGCCCTCCCGGCCATCTGCCTGTACTCGAGGACGGGTATCTCCGCGTTCCCTCCGCTCGAGGCGTCGTACCTCGTGAGGTCCGCGACTACGACCCTCCTGGCCGGGAGGTTGATCCCCATGGCGAGGGTCGGGGTAGCGGCCAGCACCTTGATGGCGCGGGCCCGGTAGTAGTCCTCGACTATCCTCCTGTGCTCGGAGTCGAGCCCCGCGTGGTGGAACGCGGCCCCCCTGGCCACGACCTCCGCCAGCATCCTGCTCAGCCCAGTCTCCTCCCCAGAGGAGAGGATCCTCCTCGCGGCCTCGGACGCCGCCCTCTTCTCCTCGGGGGAGAGGAATCGCTCGGTGACCTCCGCGGCCCTTGACCCGAGGCTGACGGCCCTCCTCCTGGTCCCGGCGAAGATGAGCGCCTGCCCCCCGGACTTCAGCGTCTCCGCCGCCACGTCCACCGGCGCCCCGTATGTGGAGCGCGGGACGGCCACCTCCTCGCCGTCCATGAAGACAATCCTGCCGTAGTCGTAGACCCCCTCCCGGAGGGGGACCGGCCTCCAGTCCAGCTCGACGCTCCCAGCCCCCAGCCACTGGGCCACGCTAGCCGCGTTGCTCACCGTCGCGGACAGGGCGAGTATCTGGACGTCGGGGGAGATGCGCCTTATCTTCGTCAGTATCATCTCGAGCGTCGGCCCGCGGGAGTCGTTCCCGGCCAGGTGCACCTCGTCGGCGATGAACAGCCCCACAGAGCTCAGCCACCCGACCCTGTGCCTCATTATCGAGTCGAACCTCTCGTTGGTCAGCACGACGACGTCCGCCCTCCCGAGGCTCTCGCCGCTGGAGTCGTAGTCCCCTGTGGACACGACCGTGCTGATCCCCATCCCCCTCAGCTCGGAGAACTCGGCGTACTTCTCCGACGCCAGGGCACGGAGCGGGGCCAGGTATACGACCTTGCGCCCGGACTTCACGGCGGCGTGCGCGGCCATTATGGCGATCAGGGTCTTCCCGGAAGCGGTGGGGCTGGAGACCAGCAGGCTCTTACCGCTCAGGAGCCCTGCCTTGACTGCCTCCTCCTGGGGGGGATACAGGTCCGAGTACCCCTTCCCCCTGACGTACTCCAGGAGCTCCCGCGGAATGGGAGCCTCTTCGAACTTCATCCGGCTATCCCCGGCTAGCCGCTGACCCTTCTGATGAAGCCAGGCTTGGACTCGTAGACTATCCCCTCCCGGAACATGGTCCGGATCATCTTCTCGGCGTCCTCGTCGCTGAACTTCGACTTCATCAGCTCTTCCTTGAACGCCTTCCTCTCTACCGGCTTCTTGTCCGGCCCTTCCATCGTCTTGAACAGCTCCATCGCGGTCCTCAGGTTCCTGGTCTCCCCCGCGGGCTTGCCCATCTGGATGCCGAAGTCCGTCTTCTTCGTGCTCGCGTCCGTCAGGACGTCCTCGACCATCCTGTTCATCAGCGCGATCGCCGCCAGCGCGTCGTCCTCGGTCACCTCCTCCCTGAGGAGGACCTTCGCCCTCGCCGTGGCCGCCCTGATCAGGGACTCCAGGGTCCTCGGCGTAGGCGGGATCTGCCCCTCGTCGCCCCCCGACCTCCTGAGGTCGAGGTAGTACTCCTTCAGCCTGTCAGTGGCCTCCTTCGTCAGGGACGGCGAGAGCTTCTTCGCGTAGGAGATGTACTTCTTCAGCAGGCTGAACTCGACCGGGGGCGGGGTCGCGTAGGCCCTCCGCTCGTGGACGGACAGTATGTGGCTCGCCAGCTTCTCGTCCTCCGCGGGGGCGGGCTGGTCCTTGATGACGAAGATCAGGTCGAACCTCGTCAGGAGGGGGATCGGGAGCGTCTCGATGTTCTCGGTCAGGTTCTGGAAGGAGTTGTACCTCCCCAGGACGGGGTTGCAGGCGGCGAGTATCGCCGTCCGGGCGTTCAGGGAAGCGTAGATGCCGCCCTTCGCTATCGTGATGGTCTGCTGCTCCATCTGCTCGTGCAGGGCGGTCCTGTCAGTCGCGTTCATCTTGTCGAACTCGTCGATGCAGGCTATCCCCTGGTCCGCGAGGACGACGACCCCGGCCTCGAGCATCAGGACGTTCTTCTCCCTGATCACGGCCGCCGAGAGCCCGGCCGCCGTGGTCCCCCTCCCGCTTGCGAATATCCCCCTCGGGGCCACCTGCGCGGCGAACTTCAGCATCTCGCTCTTGGCCGTCCCCGGGTCCCCGACGAACAGGACGTTCAAGTCTCCCCTCAGCTTGGTCCCGTCGGGGAGCGCCGTGGTCGTCCCGCCGACGAGGAGCAGCAGTATCGCCTCCTTCTCCGACGCGTGGCCCATGATGGCCGGGGCTATGGAGCCCGTCAGCCTCGCGTAGGCGTCGGAAGAAGAGGCTATCGACTTGATCAGGTCCTCGTCCTCCTTCGTGACCTGCACCATCTCGGGCTCCTTGCCCTTCACCTCGACGTGGTTGCAGTCTATCTGTGACCGAAAGAGCCTCGTCCTGACCTGTCCGACGGAGTAGTCCGGGACCGCCCTGACTATCCCCGTCATCACAACCCTGTCCCCCGGCCTGGCCTGGTTCACGATGTCGCCTTCCAGGTTGACGTCGAAGAACTGCGGGAGCTGTCCCGGAGGGAGCTCCTCAGGCAGCTCCTGTATCCTGACCACCTGGAAGTCCACGTACCTACTCTTCTTCCTGTCCAGCTCGAAGTTCCTCAGCTCGCCGCAGAGCTCGCACCTCGGGGGGCGCTTCAGCATCAGGTCGTCCTGCTCCTCGTAGGTCAGGTGCCCGCTCTGGCAGACCCAGGCCGCCTGGGTCATCAGGGGCCTCAGCTCGGACGTCCTCACCACCATCCCGGCCACCGAGAGCATCCTGTCCAGGTAAGAGGTGTCCACCCTCCTCAGCGGCACCTGGTCGGGGATGGCGCGGATCCTGACTGTCAGTTCCCTCTTCACCCGGTCGGCGTACATGGCGCTCTCGCTCCTCATGGTCTCGTACGCCGCGGTCCTGAACGCCTCGAGGGAGGCGTCGGGCTCGACCAGTATCCTGTTGGCCAGGTCCCCGCTGTACCTCAGTATGTCCCCGAAGTCCACGGACAGGGACTTCCCCTCCTCGGAGATCATCTCTGAGACCTTCGCCCTGTACACGTACTTCCCCGACTTGTCGGTGACCGACTTCAGGAAGTCCTCGAACACTTCGGAGAGCTTCCTGCTCGCGAGGGTGGCCAACTACCCGGTCCCGTCCAGCAGGAGCCCCTTCCACTCCTGAGCGCGGGCCTGGGAGGCGCCCAAGAAGGCGGACTCCTCAGGGGTCAGCTTCCCTGCCAGAGAGGGAGACGAGTTCGAGGTGCTGGACAGCGAGAGCAGCTTGCTCAGCCTGACCCCGATCAGGTCGTAGCCGGTCCCCCTCAGCTTCTCGAGGTCCTGCTTCCCGACCTTCCCCTCGGCCGAGGCCTTCGCGACGAGCGCTATCCTCCTCTTCATCCTCACGTAGAAGTCCCTAGGCAGGGGGGAGAGCTCGAGGGGGCCCATCAGCTTCTCCCTGCTCAGCGCCCTGAACAGCTCGTTCTCGAACGGCTCCTCGGATATCTCCGCGACTCCCAGCCGCGCGAACTCCTCGGCCACCCAGCGGGGGACCTCCAGCGTCGCCCCCTCCTTCAGCTCGGCGAACTTCACGTCCCCGGCCTCGAGGTTGTCGATCGAAAGCTTCATGGTGACCCTGGTCCTCGAAAACAGGAAGTCGGCCTCTGCGTCGGCGAAGACCCTGCCTACCCTGTCGGAATCGACTGCCAAGGGGGCGGGCGAACGGCCGCCATTCGATATTAAGCTTTGACGCGGACGACGGCCTACGTGCCTGGCGCCGTCTCTGGAACGGATAAATACGAAACAGGGGTCGAGCCGGCTTCAGGAGCAAACGCGCTCCGGGTCGTGAACTCGAGTCGTCGCTAGAGCAGCTGATGTGGGCCGAGAAGTACCGCCCTAGGTCCCTCTCCGAGCTCGTCGACCAGTCCGCCGTCAAGGGGAGGCTCTCCCTCCTGCTGAAGAAGAAGGGGGAGGTCCCGCACCTTCTCTTCGCGGGGCCGCCGGGGTCCGGCAAGACGACCACGGCGATGATAGTCGCGAGGGACATCCTGGGGGAGCACTACTCCGACTACTCGCTCTCGCTCAACGCGAGCGACGAGAGGGGGATAGACATGATCAGGGAGAGGGTGAAGACATTCGCCCGCTTCGTCGACAGGCGCGAAGGGGTCCCCTACAGGCTGGTGATACTCGACGAGTGCGACGAGATGACCAACGACGCCCAGACCGCGCTAAGGCGGATAATGGAGGAGATGGCCACCTACACCAGGTTCATACTGATCTGCAACTACTCGTCGGGGATAATCGAGCCCCTCCAGAGCAGGTGCGCGATATTCCGGTTCCAGAGGCTGGACGAGGCGTCGGTCGTCCGTCACCTGGCCCAGATCGCGAAGAAGGAGGGGGTGAAGTCCGGCTCGGAGGAGCCCTTCGCGCTGATCTACCAGGCGGTCGGCGGTGACCTCAGGCAGGCGATCAACCTGCTCCAGACAGCCTCGGTGTCGGGGGAGATAACGGCGGACTCCGTCTCGACGGTCGCGGGGTCCACGGTGAAGGGGAGGGTGGGGGAGATAGTCTCGCTGGCCCTCAAGGGGGACTTCGAGAAGGCGAGGGGCAAGATGGTCGAGCTGACGAGGGTATACGGCATCCCCGAGAGGGACTTCCTCAGGTTCGCGAACGAGGAGCTCACCTCGAACCCGACGGTCGACCTCGGGAAGGCGGTCTCCATCCTGGCAGAGTACGACTTCCGCCTGGCCCAGGGGGGGAACCCCGAGGTCCAGCTGACCGCCATGCTGGCCCAGCTCGCGCTCCTGAGCAAAGGGGGGGATTGACCGCGGACCTTTCCCTTCCGAGGGGGATCAGGGACATCGCGCCGGAGGAGTACCTTCTCCACGAGAAGGTGAGGGCGGCCTTCGAAGGCGTCGCCAGGGACTACAACTTCAAGGTGATGGAGCCGGCGTCCATCGAGACCCTCGAGATACTCCGGGCGAAGAGCGGCGAGGCGATCGACAAGGAGGTCTACTTCTTCAAGGACAAGGCTGGGCGGGACATAGGCCTCAGGTTCGACCTGACCGTCGGGATGACGCGGTACTTCTGCTCCAACCGGGGGATCAAGCTACCGGCGAAGCTGGCCGCCTTCGGAGGGATGTGGAGGTACGACGAGCCGCAGTCCGGGCGGTACCGATGGGCGCACCAGTGGGACTTCGAGATATTCGGCGCCCCGACGGTCGACTCCGACGCCGAGATCGTAGACGCCAGCGCCGCTGTCCTCACGAGGCTCGGGATCGGCGCGACTTTCCACGTCGGCGACAGGCGCGTGGTCGAGGACTACGTCAGGAAGAGGGTCGGGGTCACGGACCAGCAGAAGGTCGAGGAGCTGATGCGGGCCCTCGACAAGGTGGACAAGAAGACGGAGAGGGAGCTCCAGGAAGAGTACTCCGCGCGGGGTTTCACGAAGGGACAGCTCGACACCCTGCTCGAACTGGGGAGCCTGTCCGGCCCGCCTGGGGAGGTCCTGAAGAAGGCGTCCGAGCTGTCGCTCACGGCCACGGACGAGCTGGCGGCCCTCGCCGACATGCTTCGGG
>JASHUK010000143.1 GCA_030040055.1 Nitrososphaerales archaeon
GCATTCAACGACGAACAGGGCGGCGTTGCCCTCCTGGTGAACGCAAGGGCGAAGCCTGACAAGCTGCTCCTTTCGCTTACGTCCAGGAAGACTCCGTTCGCGGCATTCTGCGACGAACAACTCGTCGCGGCCAGGCTCGACGCCGCCGACCTCAAGCCTGGGGTGGTTACTGACAAGGCGGCGGCCAGGGTTGCCAAGGGGGTCGA
This sequence comes from Nitrososphaerales archaeon, assembly GCA_030040055.1. Taxonomy (GTDB): domain Archaea; phylum Thermoproteota; class Nitrososphaeria; order Nitrososphaerales; family Gagatemarchaeaceae; genus UBA183. The sequence continues at coordinate 207 of JASHUK010000143.1, forward strand.
CCGGCTCGAGCTGCCGCGAGAGGCGCTCTTCGAAGGGTACTGGAGCCTGATAGAGAACAACGGGATAGCGGTCGCCCGCCAGGCCCCGAGGTTCGAGGACCCCCTCCCGTTACACCGGGGGGTGGAGCTCAGGGGCCCCAGGGGGAGCCTCCAGATCCACAGCAAGGCTGAGGTGGAGCCGCACGTGACCTTCGACACAAGGCTTGGGCCCGTGGCCGTGGACGAGGGGGCTACCGTAGAGAGCTTCTCGAGGGTGATGGGCCCCTGCTACATAGGGCCGAGGGCCAAGGTCCAGTCTGCCCTGATCGGGGGAGGCACGTCGATATTCGCTTCCTGCAAGGTCGGGGGACAGGTCGAGAACTCGATAATCTCGCCCTACACCAACAAGGCCCACGAAGGATACCTCGGCGACTCCTACGTCGGCGAGTGGGTCAACCTCGGGGCCGGGATGAACTTCAGCAACCTGAAGAACACGTACGGAAGCGTCCGGGTCGACTCCGGAGGGAGGAAGGTCGACACCGGGCTGTTGAAGCTGGGCCCGTGCGTAGGGGACATGTGCAAGGTCTCCATAGGGGCCCTGGTCTACGCCGGGAGGTCGCTCGGCACGGGGAGCCACGTGTCGGGGCTGGCCCGCTCCAACGTCCCGAGCTTCACCGCGTTCGACGGCTGGACTGGAAGGGCCGTCGAGCTCCTGCCCGACTCCGTGGTCGAGACCCAACGGAGAATGATGGAGAGGCGGGGCCAGACCCTCGACAAGAAGGGAGAGGAGCTGATCAGGTCGGCGATCCGCGCGACGGCAGCAGAGCGGAGCAGCGCGGGCGTCGTGGAGGGGGAGCTGTCGTGAAGCGCGGGCCGTCGAGCTTAAAGGGGAACGCCTGAAGCTTTGGCCAGTCCCGGGGGCGCTCTCTTGCTGGATCCATTCTCGCTTTCTCGCGTACGTCAAGCAGACAAGGGCGAGGTCCACTCGACCTACGAGGGGTGGCCGTCCCTGGCCAGGAAGGGGTTCGCTTCCAGCGTACGCGTCAGGTCGAAGGGGGGCCAGCGCGTCTGCTTCCTGGGCATGGGCGGGTCGGCCGCCGGAGGCGACATCGTGGCCGGTTGGCTGCACGGGAGGGACGGGGTCGACGTCGAGGTGTTCAAGGGCGAGTATCCCTCGAAGGGGATGAAGGACACGCTCGCGATAGCGTGCTCGGTGTCAGGCGAGACCGGGGAGACGATCCGCATGATGCTGGAGGCCGCTTCGCAGGGGGCGTCGGTCGTCTCGATGTCGACCGGGGGGACCCTGATGGCGGAGTCCAAGAGGCTGGGGATCCCTCACATCCTGATGCCCAAGGTGCTCGCGCCCAGGTACGCGCTCCCTTTCATCGTCTTCTCTTCCCTTGCGGTCCTCGAGGAGGCGCTCGACCTCGGGAGCAGCCGGGAGGCAGAAGGGGCCCTGTCCGAGATGGAGTCGTACGCGCCGGTCCTCGGGATAAAGTCGCCGACAGAGGAGAACCCCGCGAAGAAGATGGCGCTCCTCTTGCTGGAGGGGACGCCGGTCATCTACGGCTGGGAGACCACCCGCGGCGTGGGGGTCCGCTTCAAGAACGCCCTCAACGAGAACGCCAAGAAGCACGCGCAGTTCTCGCTTCTCCCGGACGCGCTGCACAACGACATCGAGTCCTGGGAAGACCCGCTGCCGGGTTTCGTTCCAATCTTCCTCAGGCACTCCAACGAGGGGAAGTGGGGGAAGGGGAAGACACTCGCGATGATGGCGCTGCTGAGGGAGCTCGGGAAGGCGCCCGTCGAGGTGCGGGGGCGGGGCGGCTCGAGCTTGTCCCAGCTGGTTACGATGGCATACGAGCTCGACATGGCGTCCTACTTCGTCGCGGTGGGCCTCGGAAGGGACCCCCTAGCGGTCCCTATGATCGAGAGGCTCAAGCAGGGGCCTTAGTCGACCGGCTAATTGCGAAGCGGCACAGGCGAGTGGCAGCCGTTACTTCCGCGCTTGGAGTTCGTGGATCTTCTCTTCAACGGCTGTAAGCCTCTGAGAGAAGTCCATTCGCTTGTCCAACGAGTCAATCTTGCCGTCGAGCCTCCTGATTTCAGAGTGTACTGCAGCGAACTCACCGTCGACCTTGGCTTCCAGTCCCTCAACCTTGGCCTCCAACCCATCAACCTTACCCTCAAGCCCATCGAACCTTCCATTGACGGCTTTGATCTCTCCCTTTAGCTCGCTGATTTGGGGAAGAAGGATTCGCTCCAGCCAGCCAGGGACTCTCTCGGCCACATGAAAGTCTACTGTCCCAGGTATTTAACGACCCCTCAATGTCGTCTGCTTCGCCTTTCGACATCAATCCCGTTCAGCAAGTACGCACTCTTGATTCTGAATGG
>JASHUK010000144.1 GCA_030040055.1 Nitrososphaerales archaeon
ACGTCTCGCGGGTAGCAGTCTACGGCCTCGGCGACAACGCCGGTACGTTGAAGTCGCTAGTAAGGAGCGCGCTCGGACCGAGCGGAGATCTTCGCGATGAAGACGTCAGGACCGCAACCCGCTACGCTTGGGACCTCGGCTTTCAAGGCAGGACTGAACCTGTGGTCTTCAGAGTCGCATACTGGACCCAGAACTACAGACGCACTAAGAGCGACGACCCGAGCAGGAAGGCCGTCTTCAGCTGCGGGAATTGCAGTTCGCTCTTCTTGCAGCCGATCTCGTCGACGGGAGTCCTCTGCCCCGCGTGCTCCAAACAAGGTTAGTTGGCGGCCTTCAATCCTGGGTTGAGCTGGCTCGACAGCAGGTTCTCCACGGCCTTCTTCGTGTACGCGACCCCCTCCGAGTACCCCGTAAGGACGTGCTTGATGCTGCCGTCACCGTACTCCAGGAAGACCTGTGGGATGATGTAGTCGGGGGACCAGTCGCCGTACTTCTTGACCAGCTCATCGGCCGCCTTCACCTCGTCAGTGTCGATGTCGTGGGGGACGTACTTCACCCCGAGATCTGCGGCAGACTTCTTCATCGGCTCTACAGTGGTCGGAACGCAGTGGGGGCACCACTCGGCATACACAACGTGAATCGCCTTGAGCCGGTTGTCCATGATTTCGAGGCCTTTGTCCTTGGATATATAGTTCGCCGATGGTCGCCACCCGCCTCAGTGTTTCATTAGAAACGTGGATATGGTTTAATTGATTAACTGTGGAATGGCGGAACCAGCCCGACTTCTCTTCTCAATCGTTCTCACGTTCTTATAAGCAAACCTTGATGAAGCTGGTGCCGCAAGGGATTGTCGAAGCTCGGGGACGCGAAGCTGATTGGAGGAATCGGGTCAATCCTCCTCCTCATCCCCGGCGTTAACATCGTCGGGTACATACTCATCCTGATAGCTGCGAAATTCATCTCCGATGAGCTGGCCGACAAGTCGATATTCAACGACATGATATACGCCGTAGTCGCTGGAATCGTTGGAGCCGTGGCAGCGGCGTTCATCATCCTCTCGGGGCTAATCTTCGGGATACTCACTCTCGGGGCTTCTGCTGTCGTCGGGGTGGTAGTAGGACTGGCAGTGGCCTGGATATTCCTCATAATATCGGCGATCTTCATCCAGAAGGCCTATGGGAAAATCTCGTCGAGGCTCGGGGTCGGATACTTTGGGACCGCTGGCAAGCTCTACTTCTTCGGGGCGGTCTTGGTGATTATCCTCGTCGGGTTCATCCTGCTCTTCATCGCCGAGATATTCCAGATCATCGCGTTCTTCTCCATCCCTGACGTCGTACCCGGGATGGGTGCTATGGGGATGGCGGCTGCGCCAACTCAGCCGATGGCCGCGCCTGCGATGCAGCCCGCGGGGAAGTTCTGTCAAAGCTGCGGGGCCCCTCTGGCGGCGGACGCCACCTTCTGTGCGAAGTGCGGGGCAAAGCAGCCGGGCTAGACCGGCCGCCGCTCCCTGTCGGAGACCCTAACCAGGCTCTTCACGCACTTGTCTGCGTATTCGCAAGCGCGGCACTTCCCCACGCTGGTGCTCGAGGTCGGCTCCCTCTCGCGCAGCCAGTAGCCAGCCTTCGCGGTGACGGCGCGCACTGCTGCCCTCCTGTCGTGCCTGAACAGGTGCACCTTCAGCGAGCCGCCGTACCTCTTCTCCATCTCCTTCGTCGCTCCTTTCAGGAGGGCCGAGGAGACCTCCGTGATCCACTCCCTTCTGCGCTCCGCATCCAGCCCGTCAGCTCTCACCCTCGCCAGGGCCAGCCCCAGCTTCGAGCAGTCGAGCCCCATGACGTCCAGCAGCAGCCCGTAGACCCTCACCTGGCTCTCCTGGTCCTCCCACAGTGAGCCCGGGTCCCCCTTGGTCGTCTTCAGCTCCACCAGCCAGAGCGGCTTCCCTGCTGACCAGACTATGTGGTCCGGGGTTCCGACCATCCGGAGGCCTCCCACAGACCCCCAGACGTTCAGCACGGCATACGACGGCTCCTTCTTCCCTACAAGCTCCACGAACTCGGCCTCCGTGATCTCCTTCGTGGGAATCAACTCGTCATGTAGCGCTGTCCCGGCCTCCTTGGCCTCCGTGGGTACCTCACCGAACGCGTACTCGTTCTCTGCCTTGTACTCGCAGTAGTACTGTCCTGCCAGCGTCGAAACCGCGACGAAGGAAGCGTCGTGCCTGTACTCCCCGCCCCCAGAGCTCAAGAATGCCCTTTCACGCTTCCAGAGGTCGTCCCAGAACTCGTTCATCTTGACCGCGGCCGGACTCGCTCGTTAGCGGACTCCGGTTAATAAAACCGGGATGACCGTCTCGGCGCCGTGGACGCGACCTTCAAGACAACGGCGGTGCTGGCAATCGCGACCGCCGCTGTCGCCATCCTCCTCTTCGTCTTCGTCCCCGTGCTCTTCTACCTGGGCCTCATCGGAGCTGTCATCTACTTCGCATGGCACTACACCAGACCCAGGTGTCCCTCGTGCGGGAGATACGGGACGGTCAGCTCTTCCGGCTCCGAAGTGGTCGGCACAGAGACGGGCTACGGCCTAGTGACAAGGCACGACACGACTACGACGTCGAGGCGTGACGACGAAGGCAACCTCGTGAAGGAGAAGTCGGTCACGTCGAGGCAGGAAAGGGCTCCCGTCGTGAGGAAGACGGTCAGGACCACCTACCGGTGCAGGGAGTGCGGACACTCTTACTCCAGGGACTCCGTCACCGAAGAAGAGGACTTTACGGACAGGCCGACCAAGGAGAAGGAGACCGTCGTGATCCAGAAGGAGGTGGTGAAGGTCCCGTGCAAGTACTGCGGAGCGCTGAACGACATCGTCACGCAGAAGACCTGCTCGAACTGTGGGGCGGCGATTAAGCCGTGAGCGTGGTCGCGGTATTCATATAGTCATCCAAGAGCTGGAAAAAAGTTCATTCCGCTGACGATGTCTGTCCCGAGCCCGCGCCGACGTTCGGCGTCAGAACAGTCCTAACCCCGTGGATGACGGTGCCACTGCCTACCAAGGTTTAAGTAACGTAGGTCTCTCGTTTCACCGACTCTTGAAAGGGATTAAGCGTCTTGCCCTAATCCTAGGCATCGCAGTGCTCTTGGGCGTTCTTGCTCTTAGCGGGAGTGGCGGAGTACAGCCCGTCTCGGCGACCGTGTTTCCGATTGGTCCGCTCACGACGATAAACGCCGCGAGCTGCATTGCGCCATGGGGCACGTGGGGAGGGGTCCACTGTACCGTGACCCCAGGCTTCCTTGTACAGTTCCTGGGCGGGTTCACGCTGCCGGCGGGGGACACGCTCTCCGCAGGCCGCGAGGCGGGAATAGAGACGGACGCGAGCTCGACAATCGGGGCCGGCGCCACCCTGAGCGTGACCCAGGGAGCTACATTCTCTATTGACACCGCGGCGACGGTGGTAAGTAACGCAGGATTCGTGAACATCGGGTCGTACTCGTTCCTGAGCATCGCTCCGGGCGCAACGATGAACGTCGGCGCCGTTCCTGCCACGCTGAAGGTGTTCTCCGACGGTGCTGCCTACGTCGCCGGAACCCTGGTCAACGGAGGGGCGATGGCAATCGCCAGCTACGGCCAGCTCAGCGTGTTGGGAGGAGGCATCTTCACCAACAATGGTAACCTCCAGATAGTGACCCAGGCTACACTCCAGATTCAGCCGTCGGGAACCTATTCCGACTACGGCACCGTGAGCTTGAGCACCTCGTCAATCTCCGACATGGGAACGTACAACGAGTTCGGAGCGACTACGCTGACCAGCTCCTCGTACATATCGGTGAACGACGGCGGCACCCTCGCGCTCAACGGAGGATCCACGCTGACACTCAAGATGCATGGCGAGCTCTACATCGACAACCTCGGCTCTACGGCCAGCGCAGCGGCCGGCTCCACGATAGCGACGGTAGGCGCGCACTGGCTCATAAACAACGAACAGGGCTCCTGCATAGGCGCGGTGGGTGCCATCGTACCCGTACCGAGTCCCCAGTGGGGTTTCACGCCCGTCGCAGACCAGTGCTAAGGCCCGCACCGGCACCGTCTTCGACCTGGGAACCGATAATTCGTGCCACAACTAGGGGGCCAGACCATGCCAGACTCTGCGCGTCTCATGACCGGGAAGACGTGCGTCGTCACCGGCGCCAACTCGGGTATCGGCTTCGCCACGTCAAGGGAGCTGGCTAGAATGGGAGCTGGTGTGGTGATGGTCTGCAGAGACAGGCAGAAGGGCGAGAAGGCAGTGGAGCGAGTCGCGGTCGGGGGTGGAGGCAAGCCGGAGCTGATGCTCTGCGACATGGCTTCCCTGGCGTCGGTTCACGCCTTCGCCGACGACTTCCAGATGAAACACGATTCTCTCCACGTGCTCATCAACAACGCCGGGATCGCGAACGTCAGGCGGTCCGTCACCGCTGACGGGTTCGAGGCCACCCTCCAGGTGAACTACCTGTCGCCGTTCCTGCTCACCAACCTTCTGCTGCCGTTGCTGAAGAGGAGCGCACCCACGAGGATAGTGAACGTCTCTT
>JASHUK010000145.1 GCA_030040055.1 Nitrososphaerales archaeon
CGACCTCCTTCACAGTTCCCACTAGGCCGTTGAACCTCCTGTGGGGCATCCCCTTCACCTGTGAGGGGTCGATTCTGACTACGACCCTGTCGTCGACGGAATACTCCTCCAGAAGACTGCTGAGACCCTTCTTCCCGTCAGATTTCAGAAGGGATCTGGTCCTTCTCCTATAGCCGTGAGACTTGGGCAAAAGTGAACTCTCCAGTTTCTTGGACTTCGCGAATGTCGAAACCGCGACATCTGACCTCAGCTTTTAAGACTTCCGACACGGACGGTGACACGAGGTCCCCACTCACGAATCTCTTCACTGGGAGCCCACCGTCCAGCACGGCTTCGACCAAAAGGCCATTCCGCTTCTTGTGGGCCGCGGCGCTGTAGACGGTCTTGAACGTGGGACGACCGTGCGGCCTGTCGAACCTTACCAGTTTGTCGCGGAGCTGCCTTTTCACCTCCTTGATGCGCTCGTCTTCAATCGGCGACTTCGTCTCGCAGAGTATCCTCGTCCTGAATCTGAAGGTAGGGGTCCGCATTGGCCTCGAAGGGAGCAACCTGCCCCGGCGGACCGTAATGGTTCCGCCTCTGAACCTCGTTCCGAACCCGCCTGGGATGGCTCTCTTGAGTGGGCACTTCAGTTCTGCGACGAAAGGTCTTCCAGGTGGAAGGACCCTGCTGTCGGGGTCCTCGCTGCCGACCCAGGTGAAGGTAATCCTGTCTGTCCCGCTGTACTCCTTCAGTTTCCTTCTCAGTTGAGACTCCACGCTCGGTCTCCCTACAAAGCCGCTGGCCCCACATTTTTCACATCCTCGTCCCAGGCAGTCGGGGCAGAGTTCCCTTCTCTGGCTGACACCTGCGGGCTTCGAGTATCTGCCGTAGAAGAACAGCGGCTTCGTCCACACCGAGACCCTGCCTTCGGCCATGGCCACCAAGGCGCTGAGGTCTGGGTTGGTTCTGTCCACGCGCTTGTGGAGCCTTGACGACAGCCGCTCAGCCAGCATCCTGGCCGCCTGCGTCTTGATCGTCTCCTTTCCCTTGAGCTTGAGAGCCGCCCTGATCTCGTCTTCTTTCTCCTGAACGCCATCGGGGAGGCTTACTCCCACTGAGAACGTTTTGAACTGGTATCGCCTCACCACGCGCGCCGCCATGCTTGCGAGCGCCGGAACCCGGTCGAGGGCCCCCCCGCAAATAGAGCAGCCGGCTCCGGGGACTTCATCGAACCTGCTCCCCGCCTCCCCTTCTCTCTCGACACAGAAGCCGCAGAGCCGATACCGCAGTGCCTCCCGCACTCACTCTCCACCCATACGACGGACCATCTGCCGGAACTCTCGTCCCTTGCTCGCCTTGACAACGGACTTCATCTGCTTGTACCTTGACAACAGCTCCCTGACGTCCTTTTCCGTTCGCCCTGACCCCTTGGCGATGCGCCTGAGCCGAGACGACCCAATTGTCTGAGGGTCCGTCCTCTCGTCCTTGGTCATCGACTGGATTATCGACTTGTACACCGCGAGCCTTCCCTCGACCTTGTCGAGCTCCTCCGCGTTCAGAGATCCTGAAACGCCTGGGATGTGGTCCAGCACCTTCTTCAGCGAACCGAACTTCTTCATCTGCTCGAACTGTGCGAGCAGGTCGTCCATCGTCATCTTGCCGGACATCACCCGCTGCATCGCTTTCTCGTCGACCTCGACTTCTGCCTGCCGGACCATGTCCATCAAGGACTTCAGGTCCCCCATCCCCAGTAGCCTTCCGACGAACCTCGTGGGGGCGAATTCCTCCAGGTCGTCGATCCTCTCTCCCGTGCCGATGAAGAAGACCTTGGCTCCCGTCGCCGCGGAGGCTGCAATCGCTCCCCCTCCTTTGGCCGTGCCATCCAGTTTGGTAATCGCTATCCCTCCCACCGGCGCGGTCTGATGGAATGCCATTGCCTGGTTGTAGCACTGTTGGCCTATCGTCCCGTCAATGACCAGAATGGTTGCATCCGGCTTGACTTCCCCCACCACATCCTTCATCTCCTTGAGTAGGCCTTTCTCTTCCTTGTGCCTTCCCGCTGTGTCCACTATCACCAGGTTCTTGTTTCCTTCAAAGCGCTTCCTTCCCTCCCTCGCTATCTTGACCGGGTCCTTCTCCTTCTCGTTACTGAACACCTCGACTCCAGGGGACGACGCGGCTAGGGTCGTCAGCTGGGCTACAGCCCCTGGCCTGAAGGTGTCGGCCGCGACGACCCCGACCCTGAAGCCCCGCTTAGCATAGAAGTGGGCTAGCTTCGCGGTCATCGTCGTCTTCCCGGAGCCTTGGACGCCCAGCATGACGATGAGGTTCAGCCTGCCCTTGTCCATCTTCGGACCTCCTTCTCCGCCCATCATCCTGACAATCTCCTCATAGAGGATCGAAACGACCTGGTCCTTCTTCGTGACCCCCGGAGAAGGCTTCTCTTCGAGCGCCCTTCTCTGAACCCTTTCAGTGACTTCCAGGGCCAGTTTGACGTTGACGTCCGCCTGTATCAGCGCCCGCTGGAGGTCCCTGACGAACTCCTTGACCGCTCCTTCGTCGACCGCACTGGCTCCCACCAGCTTCTTCACGGCCGCCTGCAGGCCGTCTCTCAGAGAATCGAGCATGAATCGCGAATCCTGCCCACCGTATTTATTATCTTAGGGACGAACTTCAAAATCGAGAAATGTGAGGGTAGGCGTCCTGTTCTCTGGCGGGAAGGACTCGACTTACGCGGCTCTGTTGGCCTCGCGGGATCACGAACTGGCCTGCCTGGTCACGATGTTCCCGAGGAACGAGGCATCTTACATGTTCCACTTCCCGAACCTGAGATGGACGAAGTCGCAGGCGCACTCGATGCGAGTCCCTCAACTGTGCGTGGAGACGGCGGGGGTCAAGGAGGAGGAGCTGGGAGACCTGAAGGGGGCATTGGCGGCAGCTAAGCAACAGTACCATCTGAAGGGGATTTTCACAGGGGCACTTGCCAGCGTCTATCAGAAGACCAGGGTCGAGAGGATCTGTGGCGAGCTTGAACTGGACTGCCGATCTCCGCTCTGGGGGACGGATCCCGAGGCCCATCTGCGGCGGCTTCTACGCGAAGGATTCCATGCCATAGTAACGAGCGTCTCTGCGCTGGGTCTGGGAAGGGAGTGGCTCGGAAAGGAGTTGGACGAGGACTCCGTGGCCAAACTCGTCTTGCTGGCAGGGAAGTACAAGTTCCACGCTGGCTTCGAGGGAGGAGAGGCCGAGACCTTTGTCACCGACTGCCCAATGTTCGCGGAGAGAATCGGGGTGGCAGACGCGGTCGAGCATTGGCACGGAGACTCCGGGAACTTGGAGATAACCGGCATCAGAGTCGAGAAGAAGGCCTCATCCTAATCCCCGGCCAAAGAGGCGCACCAGCTCAGGAAGGGCTATAACCCCATACGACGATTGAAGTTCGCTCTAGATGAAGGGATTTTCCGGAAGAGCCGTCTGAGTTCGCATATGAAGAAGAAAACCGCAGATAGAGCCTAAGGCGCCCGGAAGCTGGCCTCAGCCGCCGCCCTTGATGCGCATGATCTTGTTCCGCCCCATCACCGCCCAGTATTCCACCTCCGTTCCGGGGTTCAACTGACCGTTCAGCTCAGCGAGTTCCTCGCTGCTTGGCTTGGGCGTCTCGAAGACCTGGAACGTTTCGAGGTCCATGACCTGGACTGAGCTGTCCATCACGGAAGTAATCTGACCAGACCTCTTGTCGATCATCGGGATGTCTACCCTGGACTCGGCCGGCGAGACGTAGCTCTTCTTAGCCCCCGTGAAGATCGACAGCGCGACCAGTCTCACCTTGGCGCTCCCGTGCTTCCCTGGCTTGAAGTGCTCCCTGCTTACGACCTTGCAGGGTTCCCCGTCCAAGATTATGTAGCTGCCTTCCTTGACACTTCCGAGATCAGCGGGCCGGCTCAACCTGAATCGCGCGTCTGCTCGCGGTGGAAACTAAATAAACGTCTCACTTCCTAACATGGATTCACGAAGCATTGACGGATCACGGGTGCGCCCTGCGCTGGTTCTCGCGGACATGGTAGGCCGAAGGTAGAAGCGTTGCCAGAGCCCGCATTTGTGCTCGACTCGACCGCGTTCTACGCCGGGATACCTTACCAAGGCGTCGGACGCTACTTTACGACGTACC
>JASHUK010000146.1 GCA_030040055.1 Nitrososphaerales archaeon
CCACGAGGTTGCTCCGGTGTATCCTCTCGTAGTCCTGGGCTATGACCGCCCTAACGCCGAGCATCTTCGGCGCCTTCGCGGCCCAGTCCCTCGAGCTCCCGGCCCCGTACTGCTTCCCGGCGATCACTATCAGAGGGACATTCTCCCTGGCGTAGATCTGGGCGGCGTCGAAGATCGTCATCACCTCTCCGCCGGGAAGGTGCTCCGTGTAGCCCCCCTCCTTCCCCCCGGCGAGCGAGTTTCTGAGCCTGATGTTGCTGAAGCCTCCGCGGACCATGACCTGGTCGTTCCCCCTCCTGCTCCCGAAGGTGCTTAGGTGGGCCAGGTCGACGCCTCTTTCGGCAAGGTACCTTCCGGCTGGCCCGTCGACCGGGATCGTCCCGGCCGGCGATATGTGGTCCGTGGTGACCTTGTCGCCGAGCACGGCGAGCGCCCTGGCGCCCAGGATGTCTTTCCTCGCGCTGGCACCCATCGCAGCCTCGAACCAGGGCGGGTTCCTGATGTAGGTGGACGCGCCGTCCCAGGAGTAGACCTCCCCGCCGGTCGCAGGAAGCGCCTCCCACCTGTCGTCCCCCTTCTGGGCGTCCGCGTACCTCTTCCTGTACAGCTCCGGGGACAGCGCGCCCCCGACCGCCTTCTTAATCTCGGCCAGAGACGGCCATATGTCCTTCAGGTACACCGGCCTGCCGCCCCTCACTCCAAGCGGGGTCGAGCGGAAGTCGAAGTCTTGCCTCCCGGCCAGTGCGTAGGCCACGACCAGCATAGGCGACATCAGGAAGGACCCTTTCACCAGCGGGTGGATCCTCCCGTCGAAGTTCCTGTTCCCCGACAGCGCCGCGGAGACGTAGAGGTCCTTCGCCTTGATTTCGCTCTCTATCTCCGGCGCCAGCGGGCCGCTGTTCCCTATGCACGTCGTGCACCCGTACCCTACAAGGACGAACCCGAGCCTGTCGAGGTACTCCGTGAGGCCCGCGTTCTTGAGATAGTCGGTGACGACCGTCGACCCGGGGGCGAGGCTCGGCTTCACCCAGGGCTTCACCGCGAGCCCGGCCTCGACCGCCTTCTTGGCGAGGAGCCCGGCTCCCACCATCACGGTCGGGTTCGAGGTGTTCGTGCAGCTGGTGATGGCCGCGATCACGATCGAGCCGTCCATCACCCCGGTCCCGACCGGCGCCTCCTGGACGAGCGCCGTTGCGGCTCCGGACGAACCCCCCGCGGTCTGCGTCCTCCTCGAGTCCAGGAAGGTCCGGGAAAAGGACGGGACCTCCACGAGCGAACGCCTCTCCTCAGGGTTCCGCGGGCCCGCCACGGAGGGCTCGACGTCCCCGAGGTCCACCACCAAGACCTCAGAGTACGAGGGCTCGGTCGCGCCCATGAAGAACCCGAAGCGCTCCGCGTACCGCTTGACGAACTCGACGTGTCCCTCCGGCCTGGCCGTCGCCCGGAGGTAGGCGATGGTCTCGTCGTCCACCGGGAAGTAGCCCACGGTCGCCCCGTACTCGGGGGACATGTTGCCGATGGTCGCCCTGTCCGGGACCGAAAGCTCCCTGTAGCCCTCCCCGAAGTACTCGACGAAGGCGCCGACGACGTTCTTCTGCCTCAGCCTCTCCGTCACCGTAAGGACGAGGTCCGTGGGGGTCGCCCCCTCCTTCAGGCTCCCGACCAGCTTCACGCCGAGAACCTTGGGGACCTCCATGTGGTAGGGCTCCCCCAGCATCACCGCCTCGGCCTCTATCCCCCCCACCCCCCACCCGAGGCACCCGAGCCCGTTCACCATCGTGGTATGGGAGTCGGTCCCTACGAGGGTATCGGGGAAGGCCGCGAGGCCCTCTCGCCCCGTCCCTGTGGAGACCACCCTCGCGAGATACTCCAGGTTGAACTGGTGGCATATCCCCTTCCCTGGAGGGAAGACCCTCGTTCCGCGGAAGGAGGACTGGGCCCACTTCAGGAGGGCGTACCGCTCCGAGTTCCGCTCGTACTCCCTTTCGAGGTTGACCCCGAAGGCGAGCTCGTCCCCCCAGGCGTCCACCTGGATCGAGTGGTCGATCACCAGGTCCACGGGGACCTTCGAGTTTATCGCTGACGGGTCGAGGCCCTTCTTCTTCGCGGCGTCCCTCATGCCCGCGAGGTCTACTATCAGGGGCACCCCCGTGTAGTCCTGCAGCAGGACCCTGCTCGGCATGAACGGCATCTCTTCCCCCACCGACGCCGGCCACCTGGCGAGGGCGCGGGCTGCCTCGGCTGCGCCGGGGACGGCCCCGGAGTTCCTGACGGCGTTCTCCAGCAGCACCCTGATCGAGAATGGGAGCGTCTCGGGCTGGTATCCCTGGTCGCGTATCTTCATGACGTTGAAGGCGACGGCCTTCCCCTCCGGCGTGTCTATGTGCTCCTTGAGGCCGCTCATCGTGTCTCGGGACAACTCAGTCTACCGGGAGCCCCTCTTCCGTATTTGAACCTGCAGCGCGCGCGCCCTCGTACGCCACCCGCTTCCCTCGCAGCAAGGAGGGGACTATTGCCGCGGTGTTCACCACAGCGAGTATCCTGTAGACGTTGTCGAGGCCGCTCATGAACGAGGAGAGGTCGGCGAGGGTGACCCCCTGAAGGGACGGCGAGGAGATTATCGACGTGATCAGCGAGTACCCGACGTAGAACGAGAGCACCAGTATCACTATGTTGAAGCTTATCGTAAAGCCTATGTTGAAGAAGGTCGCCCTCAGCCCAGACGCGACCCCCCTCTGCTCGGGGGGTACAGACCCCATTATCGAGCTCATGTTGGGGGAGACGAACAGCCCCATCCCCGCCCCGGTGAGCACTAGGAATCCGACCAGCGTAGGATACGGGGTGGAGACCCCCAGGGTAGAGAAGGCGAAGAGCGACACGGAGACCACCACCAGCCCCACCGTTGTGAAGGGGCGGGTCCCGTACCTGTCCGAGAGCCTCCCGCTCAGGGGGGCGAAGACGAGCAGGACGACGTCGAAGGGGAGGATCGACAGCCCGGCGTCGAGCGGGGACAGCCCTTTCACGAGCTCGAGGTAGAGGCTCAGCAGGAGTATGAAGGCGCCCCAAGCCATGGCGTTGACGAGCTGCGTCACCACCCCGCCGGCGTACTCGCGTATGCGGAGAAGCTTCAGGTCGAGCAGCGGATACGAGGTCCTCGTTTCCAGGAGGACGAAGCCGGCCAGCGAGACTATGGAGACCGCGCCGAGGGCGGCGACCGGGAGCCAGTCCGACGTGCCGTACGCCGCGAAAGTAAGGGTCAGGAGGAAGGAGGTGATGAAGACGGTGAAGACGCCGAAGCCGCTCCAGTCCATCGGGGTCCCCTTCTCCAGCCTCCCGCTCTCCTTCAGCCTCCTGTGGGCCCATAGGGTCCCGAAGACCCCGACCGGGATGTTGATGTAGAAGAGGAACCTCCAGTCAAGGACCGCCAGGATCAGGCCGCTCAGCGTTAGGCCGAGCATCGAGCCGACCCTGAACGCGACGGAATTGATCCCCAGCGCGCGGCCGAGCTCCCCGGAGGGGAACGCGTCGGTCACTATGGCCGCCGAGTTGGCGAAGAGCGCGGCCGACCCTATCCCCTGGAAGATCCTTGACGCGATGAAGGCGTCGGGGGTCGCGGATATCGAGGTGAGCGCAGACCCGATGGTGAAGATCACGAACCCGAGCGTGTAGACCCGGACCCTCCCGACGATGTCGCTGACCCTGCCGATGAACAGCAGGGCGACAGTGCTTCCCACCAGGTACGCCTGGGTGAACCAGATCGCCTGCTCGGCGTCCGCGTGGAGGGCGGCCGCTATGGTGGGGAGCCCAATCACCACGATCCTGCCGTCGATCCCGCTCATCAGGACCCCGACCGTGGTGACTGTGAGGACAGTCCACTTGTACTGCAATCCGCTGCCCGACCTGCTGGGGAGGGCGTTTAGCGTTATCGGACGCCGCGAAGGTTCATCTACGCCCTCGGCGGCGTCGGGGGCCCCTTGACGGAGAAGCGGGCCCCGAACTTCCTGGCCAACGAGAAGAGCCCCTACCTCCAGGAGCACGCCCACAACCCCGTCCAGTGGCGGCCGTGGGGGGACGAGGCGCTCAGGAAGGCCAAGAACGACGGGAAGCCCATCCTGCTGAGCATAGGCTACTCAACCTGCCACTGGTGCCACGTGATGGCGAGGGAGTCGTTCGAGGACCCCGAGACGGCGGCCATCATCAACAGGCACTTCATCCCGATCAAAGTCGACAGGGAGGAGCGGCCCGAGATAGACTCCTACTACATGGCCGCCGTACAGTCGATGATAGGAAGCGGAGGGTGGCCGCTCAACGTCTTCCTCACCCCCGACCTGAAGCCGTTCTACGGAGGGACGTACTTCCCCCCCGAGCCCAGGTTCGGCAGCCCGAGCTTCAAGCAGGTCCTCGAGTTCGTCGCCAAGCTGTGGAGGGAGAGGAAGGCCGAGGCGCTCGAGAGCTCCGACCTGGTCGCGAAAGCCCTCGCGACGAAGGCTAAACGGGCAGGCGAGGTCAACCAGGGGCTGATCGACGGCTGCTACTCCGCCCTCGTGTCGAGCTTCGACCCCGAGCACGGCGGGTTCGGCACCGCCCCGAAGTTCCCGCTCCCGGTCGACATCGGCTTCCTGCTGCGCTACAACCACAGGACAGGCGAGGGGCTGGCGATGACCGCGGCGACGAGGTCGCTCGACGCGATGATGAGCGGAGGGATCAGGGACCACGTTGGGGGAGGATTCCACAGGTACTCGACGGACAGGGTCTGGCTCGTCCCGCACTTTGAGAAGATGCTCTACGACAACGCACTGCTGGCGAAGGTCTACCTCGAAGCCCACCAGGCCACGGGGGAGGCGGCATACGCGGGAGTGGCCAAAGAGACGTTCGGGTGGATGGAGAGGGAGATGACCGACGAGCGGGGAGGGCTGTATTCGGCGCAGGACGCGGACACCGGCGACGGGGAGGGCTTCTACTACACCTGGACCCCCGACGAGGTGGGCGCCGCCCTCGGGGGCGACGCCGAAGCCTTCTGCTCGCGCTACGGGGTGACGAGGACCGGTAACTTCGAGGGAAGGAGCATACTCCATGTCAGCATGGCGGGTACGGCCGAGGAGGACCCGTCCGTTTCGAAGTGGAAGCGGAGCCTCCTGCGCGAGCGGATGAAGAGGAGGCGGCCGGCCACGGACAAGAAGGTCCTGACGTCCTGGAACGGGCTCGCGGTCTCAGCACTGGCGTTCGGCGGGGCTGTGTTGGACGACGCCGAGCTTACCGGCCGAGCGGCCCGGGCCGCTGACTTCGTGCTGTCGACCAACTCGAGGAGAGGCAGGCTGCTGAGGATGTCCGTCGGGGGGGAAGCGGCGCTCGAGGGAACCCTGGACGACTACTCCTTCTTCGTGCAGGGGCTTCTCGACCTCTTCGACGCGACCTCGGAGGAGAAGTGGCTCGCCGAGGCCAGGAGACTGACCGCGGAGATGGTGGACCTCTTCTCCGAAGGGGAGGACCCCGGGTTTCGCCTTACCCAGCGGGGGCAGCAGTTCCGCGTAGAGGACGACTACGACGGTCCGACCCCTTCAGGAAACTCGGTGGCAATCTCGGACATGGTCAGGCTGTCTAGCATAACCGGGGACCCGGCCCTCAAGCGACGAGCGTCCGCGGCCCTGGAGAGTTTCGGCGGGGCGATCGAGGAACAGCCATCCGGACACGCCATGATGGCCACGGCCCTGGACCTCGCACTGAACGGGACGAAGGAGGTCGTAGTCAGCGCGCGGAGCGCGGAAGCCGCCAAGCCTCTCCTGAAGGCGGCGAGGTCGGTTTACGCGCCGGACGCCTCCCTCGTAGTCGCGACGCAGGCCACCTACGACGGGCTGGCGCGGCTGTCCCCCTTGTTGGAGGGAAGGGACCCGAAGGCGAAGCCCATGGCCTACGTCTGCGAGAACTTCACCTGCAAGCTCCCCGTCACGTCCCCCGACGCGCTGAAGGAACAGCTGCGCGGACGGCGGAAATAGCGTTTTAATCTCCCGCCCGCTCGGCGGGCTCCATGGCCAAGTGGGAGATCCGCGGCCTTTTCGGGAACGAGTTCGCGATGGGGAGGGCGATAGAGGAGCTCAAGAAGCACGAAGGGTACGACTGGCAGGTCCTGGACAGGAGGAACCTCTCGGTGAGGCTCCCCAAGAGAGATGCGAAGATCGAGGGGATAGTCAAGCGGACGTTCGAGATCTGCCACGGCTGGGTGGAGTCGGAAGCCCCCCTCGGGAAGTACGACAAGGTCAGGCAGTCTGAGAAGGAGAAGAAGCTCAAGAAAGAGCGGTCGAAGGCGGCCCACTAGGCCCGCCGCCGAGGCTCCCGTAAGCAGGACCGGACGGTCGTCGCACATTAATTAGCGGCCGGGAGGCACGACCCTCCATGCAGGAGCAAGCCCCGCCGAGGGGGAGGAACCTGACCATCCTCTATTTCGCCATGCTCGCGTCGAGGGTGGGGTTCGGAGTCATAGTGATCCTGTTCCCACTGTATATCATGAAGTCCACCGACCTTGAGGTTGCGGGCGCGCTCGCGCTATATCCGATAATGGAGGCCGGGGCCGCCCTGCCGCTTGGGAGGCTGTGCGACACGAGGGGGCGAAGGCGGATCTTCGCGTCGTCGCTCGGGTTCATGGCCGCGATGATGGTGACGATAGGGCTGACGAGGGACATCTACGCGGTGGCGACGATCCACGCCCTGATGGGGATCGGGGCTGCCGGGGTGACGGTGTCCACGCTGGCCA
>JASHUK010000147.1 GCA_030040055.1 Nitrososphaerales archaeon
CTCTCCTCTCCCCTCTGAAGGTAGATGTCGGTGAATACTTCACCCAGGCTCCCCCCGTTCTTGAAAGCCTCCAGCCTCCCGTGCTCCCTGACAGTATACTCCCCTTTCTTCAGGCGCCCGAGGGCGGCGGGCAGCTCCTCGATGTCGACCTGGGCCATGTAGGCCTTCGACCCGGTGGGCTTGTTGGAGCGCACTCCCACGAAGAGCAGGGGCTCCGCCTCGAGCCTGCCGTAGAGGGTGAATATCCCGTCCCCTCCGACCACGAGACCGACGTCCGCCTCGTGGGACGTGAGCTCTATCCCGGCTCCCTTGACCATCCTCGCGAGCTCCTCCGGGTCGACCTTGGGCCGTTCCGGGTCAAGGAGAATCTTCGCCCTCGTCTACCTTTCCCCCCGGGTGACGTACTCGAGCATGCTGCCCTCTCCCTCCTTCCTGCCCCCCGAGTCGATGTACCTGGTCGCCTTGGAGGCCGCCTCGTCCTGAGCGGGGGTGGACGCGCCAAGCCGCGACAGCATCTTCAGCGAGTTCTCTACCGCGAAGCCCCTGAAGTGGTTGTTGAAGTAGCCGAAGGTCTTCTTCACCCGCGCAGTCACCTCCTTCACCTTCGGCGCCCACGTTCCGAGCTCCGAGTCGCTGTACCTGTAGTTGTACCAGGGCCTGCTCCCCCTGCCATGCCACCTGATGAACGCGAAGTCGGCCGTCACCACCAGGTCCGGAGGCAGGAGCGGCTCATCGACGATCGCCCCGGCCACCCCGTGGTCCTTCAGCATCGACCATGCCTCTTCCCTCATCCAAGAGGGGTGCCGGAACTCCGCCGCGAACCTCAGGTCTGTGGGGAGCATCCCAAGGAACCGCTGGAGCGAGTCCGCGTCCTTCTGGTAAGTGAAGCTCGGAGGGAGCTGGATGAGCAGGGGGCCCATCTTGCCGCTGGCGATGAGGGGCTTGAGGAGCCCAAGGAACTTCACCAGGTCCGCTTCGACCCCGGCCGCGGCGTCGAGCTTCTTCTCATGGGTGATGAGCCTCGGGAGCTTGGCAGAGAAGACGAAGTCCTCGGGGGTGTTCCTCGCCCAGCCGTGCACCAGCCCTTGGGAGGGGTAGGCGTAGAAGGTCGAGTCGATTTCGGCGGTCGAGAAGACCTTCGAATAGAACGTGAGCTTGTTGGTCGTCGAGTTCGGGTAGAACACCCCCTCCCACTCCTTGTACGACCACCCGGACGTGCCGATGAGAGGGTCGGCCATTTGCCTGAGTTCGCGCCTCCGGCTTTCGATTTAAGCTGATGGGAGCGGACGTCGGTTGCGTCGAATCCAAACTGAGAGAGGGGGCTGACGTCAAACCCACGGAGGCTCGTGCCTTACTCAATCTTCCGGGCTTCGCCAGACCTCTAGACCTTCCAGAACCCCTTCTCGCGGATGTCGTCCACGAGGAGGTTCCCGGTCTTCTCGTTGTAGAGCTTCTCCTTGGCGAAGGCTTCCAGGGCGGGAACCAAGACCTTGAGCGTCGTGTTGATTGCTGGATTGCTGCTCAGATACTTCAGCATCACGATCTTCTCTCCAGTTTCGGCGTCGAAAGTGACGTGGCCCGACGAGTACCAACCGGGCCTCCGGTATACGACTCTCCTTATCGAATCCTTCTGGAGTTCGAAGTCGGCTTCTTTTGTCAATGCCTTCGCCCAGGCGATGGCGTTGTTTCTTTGCTCGTCTGTGGCGTTCGAGTTCGGGCCGAGATACGCTTCGCATACTTTGGTCCAACTCCACTTCGTGAACCCTATGACCCGCGTCGGGGTTATGACGAGCCCAGGCTTCAGGTTGAAGGAGAAGACGACCGCTATCAGGCCCTCCGGGACTGGGTTTCCAGGATCTGAGCTTGGGGCTGGCTCGGTCAAACTAGCTCACCGGAGAGGAAACGTGAAGCCGTAAAGAGCATGGATTTAGTCAGAGGGAACGGGGACCAGTATCTCTAAGGCTTTACGCGGCCTAGACGAAGGGGACCCAGCCAGGCTTTGACGACCAAGTGGCCACCGCGTCGTGGACGTGGATCGACTCGAAGCACCTGGCGGACACGTAGAGGGCGTCAGGGAACCTCTTCACGCACTCGCGCACCAGGTCCTCGGCGAACCGCGGGTTGGCCTGCGCTGCGAGGATCATCTTGGCCTCTTCGAGCCTCTTCAGCTCCTCCCTCGGCTGCGCGGAGAAGCACTCGCTGACCCTGGACAGGACAGACTGCGGGTCAGACGACTTCTTTCCGCGGGACATCAGCGTGATCTCGGCCCTCTGCATGTGGCCGATCCCCACCATCTTCTTGCTGCACGGGCAGGCGGTCATCCCGGTCAGCCTGTACTCGTAGGTCGCTGCGCCCTTCTCCGTGGTCCTGATGGCCACCCTGGCGAACTGGTCGTCGAAGGGCATCTCCAAGGCGCACGTCACCACGGAGCCCGGCTGCGTCTCGTTGACCTCGTGGCAGATCCCCCTCAGCCAGGACTCGAACCCGCCGCGCCCCTTCGCCTTCGCCGCCCTGACGAGCCTGCTCATGTGGACGCCCCGGTGGAGGCCGGTCGAAGTCTGGATCGAGAGGCTCACCGGCATCGAGAGCTTCCCGTCGGTGTACATGACCCTCAGGTTGGCCACCCCGGCGGACACGGCCAGGTCTGACGACTCCTTCTGCACGTCGGCGGTGGCGTCGATGTACTCGAATGCGCGGCTCGTGGCCGGTTCCCGCAAGGCTGCTTCTGCGGGTCGCGCTACTGCTTAAGAGATTTTCCCTGATGGCGGAGGGGGTCCTCAACCCCCGCCTGCTCGAACGCCGTCAGCCTGCCCCTGCACCCTTCGCACCTCCAGCAGTGAGAGGGGCCGTCCCTGTGGCAGCTCCAGGTAAGCGCCAGGGGGACGCCCAGCTTCGAGGCCAGCCTGACCACCTGGGGCTTGGTCTTCGACAGCAGCGGGCGCGATATCCTCGTCCTCCTCCTGCGCAGCACGTCGGAGCTGGCCAGCATGACGTCCTGCATCGCATCGAAGAAGGCCTCACGGGTGTCGGCGAAGACCGCCAGGTCGTCCTTGTTGTGGCCGCCCACTATCAGGTCGGCCCCGACCTCCTCGGCATAGGACGCGGCGAGCGAGTAGAAGATTCCGTTGCGGAGGGGGATGTAGGTCGGAGGGAGCCCGTCGAAGCCCCCCTTCCGCATGTCCCCCGCCTCCTTTAGGTCGGGAAGCCGGACGAACCTGTGCTCGAGGAGGCGGGCGGCCGCCCCGAGGGCGCGCGCGGCAGCCAGCTCACTCTTCGCGATCCCGTAGTAGGCGAAGGTGAGCCCCCTCGTCTGGAACTCCTTCCTGGTGAGATACAGGGCGGAAGCCGAGTCGATCCCGCCCGAGAGCAGGACTATGGCTTGCTTCGTCCCGGGCCGCCTCCGGCGCGGTGGACCTCCGCAAGAAGGTGGCTCCC